>CAZOTM010000431.1:0-1502 GCA_964582675.1 uncultured Clostridiaceae bacterium | reverse complement strand
TTTCTGTTTACAATTGATTTCATTTTTTTGTACTCCTTCTAACAATTTCCCGAATAATCGTTAAATTTTAGATAAATTTTCATAAATTGATGAGCTCATTCAAATAGTTGCAGTGGTTTCTCGGTGGGATGGCCGCGATCAGTTGACCGCCCCCATCAAAGGCTTGAATCAACGGCCTGGTCGGCTGGGTCAATATCGCTTGGGCAGCGGGACCAGGTAATCGGCTTGCCCGATAGTTCAAAAATGTTGCGGGAGATTTTATGGGCTTCCGCCAGGTCATGGGTCACTAAAATAACTGTCTTGCGCGTGGTTTGCCAGCTTTCTGCCAGTTTGGGAAGAATTTCCGCTTTCAGGGCTTCGTCCATCCCCTTAAAGGGTTCATCCAGGAGGAGGATCTCAGCATCATAGGCCAAGGCCCGGCCGATGGCGAGGCGGCGCTGCATTCCGCCGCTTAATTCCGATGGCATCATCCCATAGGCCTCCGAAAGATGGAGGAGGTCTAAAACCTGCCTGGTTTTGGCTTTGGCCTCAGATTCGGTCATCCCAGCTTTCAAGACCAGGCCGATGTTTTCCCCGGCGGTGAGCCAGGGCAATAATCGATCCTCCTGAAATACGAAGGAGAGCCTCCGCTGGTCCACACCAGTAATGCTGCCCCTTTCATAGGGCTCCAACCCGGCGATCATCCGTAACAGCGTGGTCTTCCCCAAGCCGGAGGGTCCAATCAGTACACTCACCTCCCCATCGGGCAAGGCCATACTGAAGTTTTCGAAAAGATAATCATCCTTGTATCGTTTGTAGATCCCCTTCACTTCAATCATGCATCTGCCTCCTTTTTTCCTTGGTGAGAAACACCCGGACTGCCTTTTCAAACACCAGGCTGAGGGACACGATGGCAACGATCCAGGCAAACAATGATTCGGTTTCCAGATAGACCTTGGCATTGAGGAGATTGTAGCCCATGGAAAACTTCGGGCTGGCAAGAACCTCTGCTGCCACCACAGTTTTCCAGGATAGTCCTGTGGTCAGGCTCAATGCTGATTTGATATGGGGGCTCACAAAGGGAATATAAACGGAACGGACCATATCCCGCCGGCGGATCCGGAAGATCCGGCACATTTCAATATATTCCGGATGGAGGCTGTCCAAGCCGGACAGGATGTTGGTATAAACAACGGGATAGCACATCAGAAAGCAGACAAAAACAGGCACCTGGTCGGAATTCAGCCAGAGGAGTGCAAAGATGATCACCGCCATCACCGGAGTGGATTTGAGGAACTGCACGGCAAACCGGAGGACCTCCTCCAAGAGGGGGATCAGGTAAGCCGCCACTGCTGTGATCAGTCCCAGGGCAAAGGAGATGACAATGCCCAAAAGGACCCGGATCATGGTGGCGGATACATCCAGATAGAACCCTTTGGTCCATAGCATTCTGAGAAGCGTAGAAAACGTTCCGTAGGGGGAGGGCAATACCACCGCCTTCCCCACCAGCTGGTAGGCCGCCT
>CAZOTM010000430.1:0-1512 GCA_964582675.1 uncultured Clostridiaceae bacterium | reverse complement strand
AGTAATCAGCCAGGATGGGTCCCCCCAGGAGGTGGTCCACCGGGATATTGAAATAGCCCTGGATCTGGGCAGCATGGAGATCCATGGTGATGACCCGGCCGATCCCCGCAGTGGTGATCAGATCGGCCACCAATTTTGCCGTGATGGGGTCCCGGGATTTGACTTTCCGATCCTGCCTGGCATAGCCATAATAGGGGATCACTGCATTGATCCGTCCGGCGGAAGCTCTTTTAAAGGCGTCGGCCATGATCAACAGCTCCATCAGGTTGTCGTTGGCAGGGTAACAGGTGGGTTGGACGATAAAGACATCGCAGCCCCTGACGGTTTCCCCGATGTTCACCGAAATTTCCCCGTCGGAGAACTTGATGATTTCCGAATCCGCCAGTTTCACCCCAAGTAATTGCGCAATTTCCATGGCCAGCGGACGACCCGCATTGCCCGTAAAAATCTTGACATCCTCTTGCCTGAAGGAACACTGTATACTCATTGCCCATACCCCCTGTTAATTTTTCCGTTTATTTTTTTAAACCTTTTTTCTCCACCCAGCCTTCTTTGACGATCTGTCGAACCCGTCCAATGGCCATTGCTCCATCGGGCACATCCTCGGTAATGGTGGTGCCTGCCGCTGTATAGGCATTCACACCCACCTTGACCGGTGAAACCAGATTGGTATTGCAGCCAATGAAGGCATAGTCCTCCACAATGGTTTTGCTCTTCACTTTACCGTCATAATTTACGATCACGGTACCGCAGCCGAAGTTGACCCCCCTGCCGATCTCGGCATCCCCAAGATAGGTCAGGTGGCTCACCTTGGTGCCATCGCCGATTTTAGTGTTTTTGACCTCGACAAAATCGCCGATCTTGACATGATCCCCGATCACTGAATCCGGCCGGATATAGGCAAAGGGACCATAAGTGGAATAACTGCCCAGCTGGGACGCCGTGACCACTGCCGCCTCAAATTCATTGAAATCGCCGATCTGCGAATCTTTGATCCTGGTTCCGGGATAAATGATGTTCCCCTCCCCGATCTTTACCCGGCCTTCGAAGATGACATTGGGGTAAACCACCGAATTCCTGCCGATTTCTGTTTCTTCCGTCAAAATGACCCGATCCGGATCCACAAAATAAACTCCGGCCTTGGTCAGTTTCTCCACCGCCGCCTCATGGCTGGCCTTGGACTTTTTCAATTCCTCGATTTTTAACAGGGCTTTTTCCATCCCTTCCGGTCCTTTTCCCATGTTTGCTCCTTCCCTGCGTTGACACAGGTTCCTTAATGATTTTTATTATTCAGGTCACTTTGTACAGTGTAAATCTTATACCGCTTTATCAGGCAGAGCCTTCTGCCAGGCTATATTCAGTTCCCAATCTAAACAAAGGCAGTAAAGTTTGAAAAGACAATGCCTCTGCCCTCCGGGGTATGAACCCATAAACTTACAGCGCAGTCATCATTCTCAGTCCAAATATTCGTATCATAGGGAATCCTCAAGAATGATTTGAAGAGTTGAGTGA
>CAZOTM010000429.1:0-1525 GCA_964582675.1 uncultured Clostridiaceae bacterium | reverse complement strand
GGTTATGTTCCGCACCCATTCTAAGGCAATGTCATCGGCAGTCACTCCCTTGCCTTTTTTGACCAGGGCATCGAGGAAGGCCAGCTCAAACAAACTGTCGTCGTTGTGGGTGGAGGGTTTGCGCAGATAGTGCCTGACCTCCCCGAAGGTTTTTCGGATGTTGTCCGTGGTGTAGCCCTCCAGTTCAGTCCCCAGGGCGCCGCCGGCGATTTGCGCTGACCAGGCAGCATGGAGCTTTTCCATGATTTCCCCGTCCGCTAGCTCCATGGCAATGGACTCCGGGAAAACCACGGCTGCCTCATACTGTTGGAAGGATTCATACTGGGGATAGTTCCAGTAGGGATCCTCCAAATTTTTCGGTGCCTCGGCCAGTCCTTTAAAAATCAAGGCTGAATACATCAAGACGCCCTGATCGTCATTATTCTCATAGGCGATCTGGGCCGGGACGATGAGCTTTTCCACCTCCCTCACATCATAGCCCTTGTTCTGGGTGGCCTGGATGGCGCCGATCATGACATGATCCGGCGCCATGGAACCGGGTACTTCGGCAAACCAGCGCCGCCGGACCTCATTGACTTCGATTTTTCCATAGTCCACGTAACCTTCCGTCCAGGCCGATTCGTCCTCGGTCTGCAGCCTGGGCTTGGCTTCGCCGATACCCATGATGGCGATTTCCCGGGCGGTTTTGCCTTTGAATTTATCGCTTAATTTCGTCATTTTTTACTCCTGTCACCGCTTTTTTCTTTTTCAGGTTGTCGATGTGCGAATAAACCGTAATAACCACGATGGTGATGATATAGGGGATGGCCTGGACCAGCCGGGTGGGCAGATTCATGCCCTGCAGCCGGATGGCCAGGGAATCCACCGCACCAAACAGCAGAGAGGAAAGGAAGACCCCAATGGGATTGCCCCGGCCCATGCCCTCCGCTGCCATACCGATGAAACCCCGGCCGGCCACCATGTCCCTGGTGAAATTGGAGATGTAGGCCATGGACATGAACACCCCGCCCAAGCCGGCAAACGCCCCGGCGATGCCGGCGGACAGGTACCTGGTCTTCAGGACATTGATGCCCACAGAGCTGGCTGCCCCGGGGTTTTTGCCCACCGCCCGGATCCTTAAGCCGATGGGGGTTTTGTAGAGGAACACGTAACAGAAGACGAGGCTAAAAACGACAGATAGGTCAGGAGGCTCTGCCCGGACAGGATGTCCCCCAGGACCGGGATATCCTTCAGGATGGGGATATGGACATTGGGGATTACCGGACTGGGCAGATTCTGGGAAGAACCCTTCTCCCCGGCCAAGAGATAGAGAAGAAAGACCGTGATACCGCTGGCAAAGGTATTGATGGAAATCCCGGCCAGGATATCATTGGTTTTCAGTTTATTGGTCATCAGGACAAAGAGCATGCCAAAGAACGCGCCGCAGGCTGCCCCCACCACCATGCCGCCGACGAAGTGGCCGGTATAGTGGCCGCCGATGACCCCGGCCAGGGCCGACAGAAGCATCATGCCCTCCGTCCCGATG
>CAZOTM010000428.1:0-1557 GCA_964582675.1 uncultured Clostridiaceae bacterium | reverse complement strand
CTCTCCAAGGGGGCACAGCTGGGCACGGTATTGGCCTTCATGATGGCAGTAACCACCTTAAGCCTGCCCTCCATGATCATGCTCCGGAAAGCCATCAAACCAAGGCTCCTGGGCTTGTTCATCGGAATCTGCGCCATCGGCATCATTATCGTCGGGTATTTCTTCAACGCTTTTCAGTATCTCCTCATCTGATCAAATGCTGAAAAGCGCAAGTTGACAGTGTTTGGGTCAGAGACAGCAGGTTATAATGAAGCAGTGATGTCAAATCATCAGGGCATTGCTCGATAAATCATAGATAAAAATTTTAGGAGGCTTATTATGGCAATATTTGGGTTAGGCAAGAAAAAACCGGATTTGAAATCAGAGACTGTGAAACCAGACACCGTGAAAATGGACGGGGAAGGGGAGGGCGACACTTTCCAGGAGGCTGGAAAAGCCGCCGGCTACAACCCAGCCGTCAAGATCCTCGGCTCCGGCTGTGCCAAGTGTGAGGCGCTGGAAGTGTCAACCCGGGAAGCCCTTAAAGAATTGGGGATGGATGTACCCATCGACCATGTGACGGATTTTGTCCAGATCGCTTCCTATGGCGTCATGTCCACACCGGCACTGGTACTCGATGGTAAAGTGGTTTCCCTTGGCAAAGTATTGAAAAAGGAAGAAGTGGTAAAAATTCTTAAGGAGGCAGGGAACAAATAATGGGAGCGAAAAACGGAGGAAAAATGCAGGGTATCGGCTTTTTCCAAAAATATCTTTCCTTGTGGGTGGCCCTCTGCATGATCGCCGGGGTCTTGATCGGCCTTTATCTTCCGGCCATTCCGGAATTCCTTGGTCAGTTTGAATATGCCAATGTCTCAATTCCAGTGGCGATCCTCATCTGGGTTATGATCTATCCCATGATGATGAAGGTGGATTTTAACAGCGTTAAAAATGTAGGCAAGAATCCCAAGGGGCTCTACGTGACCTGGGTGACCAACTGGCTGATCAAACCCTTCACCATGTTCGCCCTGGCATCCTTCTTCTTTTTCGTCGTGTTCAAAGGGCTGATCGCACCGGATTTAGCCAGGGAATACCTGGCCGGGGCAGTGCTTTTGGGCGCAGCCCCCTGTACGGCCATGGTCTTCGTCTGGAGCACCCTGACCAAAGGCAACCCGGCCTATACCGTGGTCCAGGTGGCAACCAATGACCTGATCATCCTGGTCGCCTTCGTGCCCATCGTCAAATTCCTCCTGGGGATATCCAATATTTCAGTCCCTTGGGATACCCTGTTTTTATCGGTTATCCTGTTTGTGGTGATCCCTTTGACCGGCGGTGTCCTGACCCGGATGTTCGTCATCAACCACAAGGGCCTGGAATATTTTGAAAACAGCTTTGTCAAAAAATTTGACAATGCCACCAGCAGCGGGCTTCTGCTCACCTTAGTCCTGCTGTTTTCCTTCCAGGGCGATGTCATTGTCAATAATCCATTGCACATCCTGCTCATTGCCGTGCCCTTGGTCATACAGACTTTCCTCATCTTCTTCATCGCCTACCTGGCGGCGAAATGGCTGAAGCTGCCCC
>CAZOTM010000427.1:0-1560 GCA_964582675.1 uncultured Clostridiaceae bacterium | reverse complement strand
AATCGGAAATTAAAGCCATGGCCAAAAACGATACCATGGAAAACTTCCTGACGGAAGGGAGCGCCACAGTGGGACGGAAGGTGAACCATCCCAAGTTCGGCAATGGGATCATCGTCAGCACCTCCAAGGAGCGGGATGACATGAAGGTGAAGGTCGTGTTTGACAACTACGGTATAAAATCACTGCTCCTGTCACTGGCCCCATTAAAGCCCCTTGATTGAAGGTTCCCTCCGTTGGAACAGTGATCGCTGATCATGATCGCTGATCATGATCACTGATCGGATATCAATGACGGACCGAAGGGATGAGGACCTGGGACTGCATTTATGCAGCCCCGGGTTTTTTATGGATTTCTATGGCCTTCTTCTGGGGAAGAGTGACCGCATATGCCTTAACAAATCATGCTATAATATAGTGGTAAAAAATAGGGCGGGGAGGAAACCATGGCAGACAATAAACAAAAAATCGAAGAATTGACCGAGCGGTTGAATCGCTACTCGGTTGAGTATTACACCCATGATGCTCCTCTGGTATCGGACAAGGAATACGACGCACTTTATCAGGAGCTCACCGAGCTGGAGCAGCTGGAGGGTTATTCGCTGCCCTACTCACCCACCAGGCGGGTGGGGGATGATATTCTGGAAGGCTTTTCCAAGCACACCCATAAAGCCCGGCTGTGGTCCCTGGATAAAGCCCAGAATCACCAGGAGCTGGCGGATTGGCTGGATAAGAATCAGCGATTCGTCGATGACTACAATGCCAGTCACGATGAACATCTGCCCCGGCCGGTCTACATTTTAACCCGGAAATTTGACGGCCTGGCCGTCAACCTGACCTACGATGAAACGGGGCTATTGATCAAGGGGGCCACCAGAGGCAACGGGGAGATCGGGGAAGACATCACCAGGCAGATCATGACAGTGGGCTCAGTGCCGCTGAAGGTCCAGGCCGGTTCTCTGTTTGAGATCCACGGCGAGGCCATGATGACCAAGGAAGCTTTTTTGCAGTACAACCAGACAGCGGCGGTCCCCTTGAAAAACACCAGAAATGGTGCAGCAGGAGCTCTGCGCAATTTAAATCTCAAGGAAACCCGGCGGCGCAACATCACGATTTTTTTCTATGATGTAGGCTATAAGGAAGGCCCGTCTTTCAATACCTACCGGGAAATGCTCGGTTTTATTCAGGCTCAGGGGTTTAAAACCGACGGCTATTTTAAACCGGCGGAGAGCTTTGAGGAAATCAAAGCCCTCATCGATGAAAATATCGTGGCAAGAAGCAGCCTGTCCTATGACATCGACGGGATCGTCATCGTCATCGATGATATGCGGACCAGGCAGGAAATGGGCTATACCATCAAATTCCCCAAATGGGGACTGGCTTATAAATTTGAAGCGGAAGAGGCGGAGACCAAACTTCTGGAGGTCGAATGGAATGTGGGCAGATCCGGCCGGGTAGCCCCCACGGCGATTTTAGAGCCGGTGGAACTGTCCGGGGTCACCGTGAGGCGGGCCACCCTTAACAACATGGACGACATCATCCGCAAGGGCGTCAAAATCGGCG
>CAZOTM010000426.1:0-1564 GCA_964582675.1 uncultured Clostridiaceae bacterium | reverse complement strand
CAATCTTATGATACGGGGATGCGCCACTATGGGTAAAAATGATTGGGGAGCCTTCTTTGGACCCTATGAACAAGCGATCGAAGAGCTTAAGATCAAAATCCGGGGTATCAGACGGGAATATCGAAAGAGAAATGAATATTCCCCCATTGAATTTATGACCGGACGTGTCAAGGAAATATCCTCCATGCTGGAAAAGGCGAATAAGTTTAACATACCCCACGACCGGCTGCGCTTCGAACTGGAAGACATTGCCGGGATCCGGATCATGGTCCAGTTTGTGGATGACATCTGGAAGGTCGTGGAATTGATCCGGATGCGCCAGGATATGACGGTCATGTACGAAAAGGACTATGTCACCAATGTAAAATCCTCGGGCTATCGGTCCTACCACATGGTGGTTAAATATCCGGTCTATATGGCCGAGGCGGTGGTGGATATCCTGGTGGAGATCCAGATCCGGACCCTGGCGATGAATTTTTGGGCGACGGCGGAACACAGTCTGAATTACAAATATAAGCAGCAGATCCCGGCAGCGATTAAGCAGAAGCTGAAACAATCCGCCGAATCGGCTTATAAACTGGACGAGGTCATGATGGATATCAAGGACGAGATCAAGGATGCCCAGATGCTCTTTGAGGTCAAGTCCGATCTGGTTTCCAACATCATGAATCAGATCCTGATTTTAACCTCCATGGACCGGGGGAGACAGGCCTCCAATTATCAGCTGACCCTGAACAAATTGATTGAGAGTGCCAATGCGGAGGAGCTGCAGGACCTTCTCGATGAAATCAAAAAAGATATCAAAAGGTTTAAAAATCTGTGATCCTATGGAGTGCACCGTGAAACCGGTGCATTCCTTGTTGACAAGGCTGGGGCAAACCCTTGTCAAAGCCTGGGGAGAAAAGTATAGATAATTGGTAATTGCAACAGGGTGACCAGGCAGTCGAATTTATAAAAGGACCTGCCAAAGAGGGATAATATTGGAAAAGATGGATGAAAATGAGTTGATGGAACGGATTTCCCGCAATCCTGCGGTGCTGCGGGAAATCGCCGAACCTTCCGAGGCAGTTATGCTGTTTGCGGTGAAAAGTGCCTGGAATAACCTGAAGTATCTGAAGGCTCCGCCACCCTCCGTCCTGGAGGCGGCAGTGCGGAATAAAGGCTGGGCCATCCAGTACATCAAGGAACCCAGTGAGTATCTGCAGGGTCTGGCGGTAGAACGGGATGCCGACGCCATCGGCTACATCGCCGAGCCTTCCTGTGAGGTGCAGGTAAAAGCCGTCAGGAGAGCCTGGTATGCCATCAAATACATCAAAGACCCCTGTGAAGCCGCCAAAAAGACAGCGGTCCTCCAGAATGAACAGGCCATCGGCTATATCAGGGATATCACCAGGGAAGAAATGGCCAGCTACATCTGGGACAATATCAAGGTGGTCAAATATGTCTATGATTCCCTGGATGTGGAGGATTTTACCGAGCTTTTAACCAGGAAGTTTTCCGGGGAGGTCCCGGTAGAATATATCAGGGATTTTATGGAAATTAAAATCATCGATATGAATAAGAT
>CAZOTM010000425.1:0-1580 GCA_964582675.1 uncultured Clostridiaceae bacterium | reverse complement strand
GTTCTGTCAAAAAGCCCTTGAACTCCTCCATGCCTTCGAGTTTCCGCACTGCCACGTCGCTTCGTTCAATGATGCCGGCGGCTTGAAAATCCTCGGTGAGGATATGGACGATGGTATCCTTGAAGCGGTCCATGCCCAGAGCCAGGGACTGGATGACATAATAGTCTTCGTACTTGTCGATGGTCAGTCCGGGGAGGAAATCGGCCTCGCCGAAGACCAGGCGGAAGGATGTTTCCCCTCCCATGACCTGCTGGCGGTACCTTAGGGCAGAATGCAGCCGCCGCCTGATCAGGGCTTCCTCCACCGCCTCCCCCTGATCCCTGGTCATGATCCTTACGGAGATTTTGCTCTGGTCATTGATGAACCCCCGGCCGATAAAATGATCCCGGCCATTGAACACATCTACGATGTCCCCGTTTTCGTAGGTTCCTGAGAACCCTTCGATTTCATCAGAATAGACCCAGGGGTTGCCTTTTTCCGAGGCATGGGTATAGCCGCTTTTTAATACGATTTTGCAATTTTCCATAGATTCTTCCATTCGGAGCCTCAAGGCTCCAATTTAGTGTTTGACTCGACTGCTGTTCCATAATTTTATTTGCTTAATTTGCTTAGGTTGCTTGGGCACTTTGCGGTTTATGCCTTTTATACCTTTTTATCAATGATCCGCTCAAGACCTGCCGCTGGGTTCATCGGTCAGGCTTGTTCCATCGCCCTGGCGGTTTTATCCGGCGGTTATGATCCCATTTTTCAGGACGGGTACCGTATCGGTCAGATCCCTTTGGAGGCAATAGGCCAGATCCCCGGTCAGCCCGATGGATTGGAGATAATTGTAGTGGTAGCAATCAGCCATGGCGCTGACGATATCCGGGTGAGCCTGGTAGACGAGTTGGGCGGCTGCCGCCAGGTCACTCAAGGCGCTTTCCGGATTTTGCTGTTTCATGGCACTGACCATACAGCCGGCGGTAATAAAATCGTCCATGGTGAATTTGCCGTTGGTCCCGGAATTGACGATGAGAATATCCCGTCCCGTCATGAGGGCAGTTTTGGCGGCTGCCGAGGCATTCAGCAGGCAGCCGATGATTACTTCATCGGCTTTGAAGCATTTCTCCATGGTCCTGGTACCGTTGGTGGTGCTCATGATGAGGGTTTTGCCGAAAACTGCCGCCTTGGTATACTCCAGGGGTGAATTGGCCAGATCGAAGCCTTCGATCTTCAGGCCTTTGCGTTCCCCGCCCAGGAGGACATCAGCCTCACCCTTGAGGGTCTCCTTCAAGGCCAGGGCTTCCGCCGTTTCTTTCACCGGATAAACCCTTTCTGCCCCATTCATCAGGGCGGTAACGATGACGCTGGTGGCCCTTAATGTATCGATCAGGATCACCGTTTTGCCCAAAAGCATCTCTTCTTCGATGTAGGGATGGCTGATCACAACATCTATGCTGACTTTTCCCACTTTTATTCACCCCGAAGCCTTCGTATTTTCAATTCCTTCTTCGTACTTTTATTAGCATATTGTCTTGCTGCAAGGATCATTCGCTTGCTGCAAGGATCAATGTCTTACTCTATACCATAATGGATCATTC
>CAZOTM010000424.1:0-1613 GCA_964582675.1 uncultured Clostridiaceae bacterium | reverse complement strand
GCGCCTTTTGAATTCGGGTTATCCAAATGAAATACAACATTTGACAGGTAGGTCTCATCTTTTGGGTTGTATCCGCAGCTGACCGAATAAACGAGCAGGTTTTTTTGCTCGTTGGCCAGCATGATCATTCCCCGGTCAAAATCCAGACGTACAATCAGTGATTTCATCACATGCTTGAGGAGCTTGTTAATCTCGATCCCCATGGATGCAGCCTGCCCGATCTCCTGAACTAAAAGGGCTTCGTTGTACCGGTTGTTGATTTCATCCAGGAGGCGGTCGGCTGCATCCGACTGGGTGTTGATAGCGGATGACAATTCCTTTTTTTCCTGATGCTCGGTTTTCAGTGTCAGCCCTATCATAAGTATAATATAGGACAGGACCAATACATCCCATTGACCAACTGGTATGTATTTCAGAGACAGGATACAAAGGACCAGACCGATGACAGAGGCATAATTGCGAATGCGTTTCCATATCATGGAAGGAGTTTTTTCCCACGAAATGACATACAGGCAACAGTCCCCTCCCTTGTGAACACAAACGGGGTGTTCGATGTTGGCCAACTTATTAGTGGAAAGTTTTGCCAGGGCCTCCATTGTACCGAGCCGGTTGGCACACTGGTAAGGCTTTTCCTCTACACCCGGCAACAGAGTGACTTTGGCCTCAATCTTGTCCGGAGCAATAATACGGGTTCTAAAAGTTGTCGCCCGGCTGAGGCGACTGTTAAGCTTCTCAATGACCCCATATGCCGTTGCCGGATTAATGAATCCAAAAACATACTGTCCGAGGGCGCCTGAGGCACGGGAGGTTATCGAAGAACGTCCCACCTTTCTGGAAATATCCGGATCCTGAGTAACTTTCGCAAGCATATCATGAAAACGGTCAACCTCTGTCTGCGTCAGCCAGTGTCCTTCATCATCGAGTTGGAACGTTTCAATGCCTGCGTGTTTTAGCAATGGAGCTATATCAATATCCGGGAAGAACTTTTTCAGATATTCCACATAGCTTTTGATAATCCTACTATTGTAATACTTTTTTTCTTCCATCAGGTTCCTTTATACTTTTTCAGGAGAAGCCGGATGATAAATCTGAGCCTGAACTTCATATTGTCCATCATGTATTCACTGAATTCCCGCCCGTAATGAATATTTATAATCCAGAGATTATATTTCTTCTGGAAAAAAGGAACTTCCTGCGTTTGAAAATAATCAGATGGATAAATGAGAATGGGGATCTGTTCCACCCGGTAACAGCCGACCACCTGGGAAATGGCCGCGGACAGGACTGGCCAGGGCAGACCTGCCGCATCGGTCACAAGGATTTTGAGCCCGTTTAAGAAGTCTGACAGGCTGAGGCCGACATTCGACTGGTTCACCACCAGAACCGCTTTGACTCTGCCATGTTGACTGAGAGCAAGGCTGTGGCAGCTCCTGATAAATCCCTGGCGGGCGTATAGTTCCGCCAGCAGGGCACCCTCATCATCCTCTTTATCTAAACGCAAAACATCCAGTAGAAGGCCATTGGAAGTATTGCGGTAAAAATAGTTCAGTTCTTCCAGATCTGCAGCTGTGCACTCTCCAAGCGACCACCCATTCGGCAGGGGTTTGCGGGAG
>CAZOTM010000423.1:1309-1666 GCA_964582675.1 uncultured Clostridiaceae bacterium | reverse complement strand
GTCTTACGGAAACAGGGATGAGGCGGAAAGCGGTGACGGCAATCAACCTGTCCGATGTGGACTTTGTGAAGAAGAAGATTACCGTCGAGGAAAAAGGAGGGATGCGGCACACGTACCAGATCAACAAGGAAGGGCTCGCTGCGATCCGGGACTATATCCAGAACGAACGGGAAGCCGACTTTGAGAAGTGGCAGTCCCCCGCCCTCTTTCTGTCGCCTTGTACAAACCCGAACGGGAATGGGCGCCTGACGGTCAAGGTGGTCAACGACGTGTGGAACGACGTCTGCAAGGCCGCCGGCATCGAGGGCAGGACGCCCCACAGCGCAAGGCACGCAATGGGCCGCTATATTATTGAGA
>CAZOTM010000423.1:0-1267 GCA_964582675.1 uncultured Clostridiaceae bacterium | reverse complement strand
CCAGTAAGCCAGCATGACAGCATACTGGCATCGTCCAACAGGGGATCCCCTGACCAAAGCGCGCGAGGATGGGTCGGAGGTGATATCACAATTTGTGACTTCACCTCGTTTTGCGGTCAAAATTTTTGACCGCAAAATTGACGACTATATATAAGTATATGATATTGCATGCGATCATGTCCAAATTGAATGAGGAAAAAGCATGAAATCCAAGGAAAAAGTAGATAATGAGCTATTTAAGGTGATAATCAAAAGGGATAAAGATGGCTACTTTGTTGCCTCTGTTCCCGAGTTGCGAGGATGCCATACACAAGCCAAATCTCTTGATGTGCTGATGAAGAGAATAAAAGAAGTAATACTACTCTTTGAGAAAGAACTCGTAAGGTTGGATGGTGGGCCAATCGGCAAGAAGCTGCCGGGAGGGGAAAAAATGAAAGCAAAAGTAAAAGTAGAGCGTGATTTGCACAACCTTACCGTGTTTTTTAGCAAGGCATCCACGAAACTGACCCTCGAACAGACCATCCGTAAGGCCAAGATACTTATCAGCAACATCGAGGAGGAAATTGGACCAGGGAGGAGTTTTCAGCACCGCGTATTGGCGCAACATAAAAGACACGTGAAGAATTTAATCAAGGTCCAAAAACGGAGCCTAGAAGTTTTTGATAAAACAGAGCTCGCCGAAGGATGGCTACAATCTCCCTCTATCGCACTGGGCTGGGACAACACGCCTATGCAACTGATGGTCACTGATGAGGGGGTTGACCAGGTGCTGGCGGAGCTTGTACGTATTGAACATGGGATTATATCCTGAAAGAGGAATTTGCGATGAAAAAGTGTTGGGTTTGTGGCAAGGATCTGGATGTAATCAAAGATCGGCCATATCATTATAAAGAAAGTGGTTTGGATAATGTGTATTTGCATGGCATCATCCAATATAAATGTAGTGGTTGTGGAGAAGAGGCACCGGAAATAATGACACAAGGAGAGACATTAAAAGAACTTGAAGAAAACATGAGAGAGACGCATGAAATGATGATCGATGTCTCTAACCTTGTTTTTGCCGACTGACAGAAATGCTGTCATGCTGTTTTACTGGCATGCCAGCATAATGGCGATGGAGTGCCCGAAAAAGGCGGGAATACCCTATTTAGTGAAGTCACAATTTGTGACCTCACTCTCGATCCCAGTTCTTCTGAAAAGCATCTATAACGGTTAGGGAAACTACATTAGGAATAATTATGCCCATTGCAGTCAGAATATCAGAAAA
>CAZOTM010000422.1:0-1678 GCA_964582675.1 uncultured Clostridiaceae bacterium | reverse complement strand
AGGGCTCCATGTTTCTTTTCCCCGACATATCCGCCTTTGGGCTGGAAGACAAGGCTTTCTGCGAATACCTGATGAAGGAAGCCGGCGTCGTGGCTGCCCCGGGGTCCATTTTCGGCGCTGCCGGGATCGGTCATATCCGACTGGCCTACTGTGTTCCCTTTGATCAGATCGTTCAGGCGACGGACGCCATCATCATTGCGCTGGGCAAGCTGAAACTCCAGCAGCAGCCTGACGAAGGGAAGGCAGCCGGCAGGACGGATAAGCAACCATAGACCCAGGAAGTCATAAGGGAGATCAATTTACGGGCCCCCCACTGCGCAACGCAGCAGAGATTTCTTCGGTTCATGGCTGCGCAGCTCCTTTCAGTGAGTTGGCAACCTTGGATTGGTCGGCTCCAGATGGATCAATTTAAGCCCTGAAGATGCAGCCAAAACACGAATCAGTCCAGCAAACGACACACGAATCCTCCTGACGATCATGAACAAAGAATCCGGGTGTCGTTTTATGCTGGACTTTTTTTCAGCGCTGTCCCCAAAATGTCCCCGGGTCATGAAAGTCCCCTGCCACCCTGCTAAAACTCTTCTGGATTTCGATCATATTATCAGCAATCTGCAGAAGGATCGCAGGTTCCCCTGCCAGCGAGGAGCTGTTGGATTATTGGTCCCCGCTCGTTTGGCAGGCGCTTCCTTTATCAGGTTTTAGTTTTCTCCCTTCAATGATTTGGGGGATGAATTCAACCGGCAATGATCATAAACCAACAACCTTCTTCCTTTCCATAAGTTTCCATGTTGGACTGCTCGTTGTTTTAAAACCATCAAGGGGTAGTTGATTATCAGCAATAAACTTAATATACTTTTCATAGTTACTTATCCTGATGACTTTTCATAGTCTTCAATAAATCAACCGGAGGTTGAGCAAATGATCGATGTTATAATTGCGCTGGATTTTCAGACGAAGGTGGAAGTAGAGAACCTCCTGGCTAAATTCAAAGAACCGGTTTTCACCAAGGTCGGCATGGAACTTTTCTATAGTGAGGGGCCGCAGATCGTCCGCTATCTTAAGGAGGAGGGCCACAAGGTATTCCTGGATCTTAAGTTCCATGATATACCCAACACCGTGGCCGGGGCAGTAAAGTCCGTATCCTCCCTGGGTGTGGACATCATCAATCTCCATGCCGCCGGCGGCATCAAGATGATGGCGGACGCCAAAGCCGCCATTGAAGCGGCCGGTTCAACGGCCAAGCTCATCGCAGTGACCCAGCTTACCTCCACCAATGGTGAAGTCTTAAAGAATGAGATCCTCATCGACCGGCCTCTGGATGATGTGGTATTATCTTACGCCGCCTCGGCAAAAAAAGCCGGTTTGGACGGTGTCGTCTGCTCCGCCCTGGAAGTCCCCCTGATCAAATCCGTCTTCGGTGCTGAGTTTATCACCGTCACCCCGGGCATCCGGCCGGCCAGCACCGACAAGGGTGACCAGGCCAGGGTCGTTACCCCGGAGCAAGCCGCCGAGCTCGGCTCCGACTACATCGTTGTCGGCCGGCCCATCACCAAGGCTGAGGATCCGTATGCGGCCTACCTCGCCATTAAAAGCGCCTTCCTGGGAGGAATCTAAATGAAACAAATCGCTGAAGCCCTGCTCAACATCAAAGCCGTCGCTTTAAGTCCGGACCAGCCCT
>CAZOTM010000421.1:0-1682 GCA_964582675.1 uncultured Clostridiaceae bacterium | reverse complement strand
AAACTACAAGAACATGTTCTTGTTAATTTGCCTGCGCCAGCGTATAATATCAGACAGGGGGAATGATTTATGTTCGTAGGCAGAAAAAAAGAGCTTCAGTTATTAAATCAGCAATATGACAGCGGTAAATTCGAATTTACGGTGCTCTATGGCAGACGGCGGATCGGCAAGACAGAGTTGCTCAAGCAGTATATTCAAGGGAAAGAGGCAATTTATTACGTGGCCATTGAATCAAATGAGCAGACCAATCTTGAGCTGCTGTCCAAATCAGTGCATCAGTACAGCCGCAAGGAACAAGGCTACGCCCCTTTCTCAGATTATATGGCCTTGTTCGATCATTTCACCGAGCTGGCAAAAAACCAACGGTTGATCCTGGTAATCGATGAATATCCATATCTGGCAGAGGCTTACCCGGAAATATCATCCCTGATTCAAAAATACTGCGATAATCAGTGGCAGGAAACAAAACTTCATTTAATTTTATGCGGGTCTTCCATGAGCTTTATGGAAAACCAGGTGTTGGGTGCCAAGAGCCCCCTTTACGGCAGGCGAACGACTCAGATCAGGCTGAAAGAATTCAATTATTTTGAAACGGAAGAGCTATTGCGGCCGATGCCAAAGGAAGACATTGCCGTATTGCACTGTGTTACTGGCGGGGTTGCTGAATATCTGAAATTTGTCCATAAGAGCCAGGATTTAACGGCGAATCTGATTAGCTTGTTTTTTACGGATTCGGGACGCTTGGTTGAAGAACCATTGAATTTTTTAAAGCAGGAGCTGAGAGAACCTAAAGTTTATAACAGCATACTGGATGCCATTGCCAGAGGGGCCAGCCGAAATAGTGAAATCGCCTCCAAAGTCAACTTACCCGCCGGATCACTGAACCGATATTTGGAAAATTTGATGGAACTTGGCATCGTGATCAAAGAAACACCAATGGGAAACAGTTCCTCCCGGAAAACGATCTATCGAATTAGGGACGGGTCCTTCCGGTTTTGGTATCGGTATGTTTTTCCAAATATGAGCACGATTGAGCTTGGATTGGGGAAACGATTGTATCGTGAATACATCGAAAAAGATTTATCCAATTATATGGGTGAAGGCTTTGAAAAAATCTTCCTGGACCATTTTGACCGGATGAACGAACAAGGTGAACTGCCGGGGCTTATTACCAGCCGTGGCCGCTGGTGGGGCACTGATGTAGAAAACAAGCGGGAAGCCGAGATCGATTTGGTGGGCAAGGGCGGCAATTTGACCATATATGCAGAGGCCAAGTGGACCAATGAGGCGGTGGGATTGAAAATTCTGACCGGTTTACTGGAAAAAAGCCAGTTGATCCACTCCCTGGATAAATATTATATTGTCTTCAGCAAGCGGGGGTTTTCAACCGGGGCTGTGGAATTCGCAGAGCAGTCGGATAAGATCCGGTTGGTGTCGTTTTTGGAGTAAGGCTTTGCTTATCCGGAGTCATCCAGAACGTATTTTAGCGGATCGTCCGGTTTTGCCAGAGCAATTGTTGAAACACCCAGCCCCTGGCATCTGATTATGCCAGGGGCTGGGCGAACTTTTTAAGCTTTTAGGACTTCTTGTGGCGGCTGACCGCCGAGGTTCTAGTTATTTTTAAGGAACCCGGCGATATCCTGGATTACTTGAGGATCCACATTGGCAGGGGTGTTATATTC
>CAZOTM010000420.1:0-1703 GCA_964582675.1 uncultured Clostridiaceae bacterium | reverse complement strand
ATGCCCTCCACCCTGGCTTTGATCAAGACCTACTACCAGGGGCCTGACCGCCAGCGCGCCATCAGTTATTACTCCATGGGTGCCTGGGGCGGCTCCGGATTGACGTCGCTGTTTGGCGGATTTCTTGCTACCACCATTGGCTGGCGCTGGATCTTCTGGATATCCATCGCTGTCGCCATCCTGAGTTTTTTATTTATCCAGGGCACACCGGAAAGCCGGGCAACCTCTGCCAAGAGTCATCAAGGTTATGATATCCCCGGAATCCTGATCTTCATTCTCGGCATGGTGTCGTTGAACCTGGTCATCGGCCAGGGGGCGAGCCTGGGCTGGCTGAGCCCGGCCGTCCTGGGGCTGGCCGCAGTGGCAGTCATCGCCCTGGGCACCTTCGTTGTCTTCGAACGGAAAGTGGCATCGCCCTTCATTGATTTTGCCCTGTTCCGCAACCAGATGTACCTGGGTGCCACCTTGTCGAATTTCCTCCTGAATTCGGCTGCCGGCACACTGATGGTGACCCTGTCCCTGGTCCAAATCGGCGCCGGGATGTCTGCCTTCGAAGCGGGACTGCTGACCATTGGCTACTTGATTGCAGTTCTGATCACCATCCGAATCGGCGAAAGGCTGCTCCAGAAACGGGGGCCCCGCCTGCCGATGGTCCTGGGCAGCGCCATTACCGGAACCGGCATCTTCCTCCTGACATCAACCTTCCTTTTGGCCAGTCAGTACCGGATCGTCGCCACCATCGCCTTCACGCTGTTTGGCGCTGGCCTCGGGTTTTATGCCACCCCTTCCACGGATGCTGCACTCTCCACGGTTCCGGCTGATCAGGCGGGTTCTGCGGCGGGCATCTATAAAATGTCCTCCTCGCTGGGGGCTGCCCTGGGCATTGCCATATCCGCCGCTCTCTTCACCGGGCTGTCCAATGGACAGGTGGTCTTTGCCGAAGGCCTCTTCCTGGGCCGGGTGGACAACATCGCAGTTCGGTTTGCCGCCGCCATTGCCCTCTTATTCAATCTCATTGCAGTCCTTCTGGCCATAACCTCGATCCTGGTGACCATCCCGCCATCCGGTAAAAAACATGCTCCCGGAGGATCCGATGCAGCTTCCCGCAAAGGGAGCGCGAGCTTCCAACAGGCCGTCCAAGCCAGCTCAAACAGGAAAAAACCAGTAAAGAAAACCAAGTAAAGAAACCAAGTAAAAAAGACCAAGGCCTGGATTTAGCATTTGCAAATCCAGGCCTTTTGCCTTCGGTCAATGACTTACCATAGGGAACCTCGATCCCGATGACTTTTCATCGGGAACCTAGCTCCCATCCATAGGCGGGAAGGGTGAGGCAGATACCGCCAACCGGAATAAGCCAGAGGATCAGCGGGGGGGATCCAAAGTATTTGGTTAAAAATCATTCAAGAAAAGAACCTGCAGCAACCCCGATTTTTTGACAGGGGTTGCTGCAGGTTGTGCCTGGCAGGGTGGATTATTTACTGGTAGCAGACCACCAAACCCGGCTCCAGGAAGAATGTTTTCATAGAATTGGTTTACTCCCCAAGATAGGCGGTATTGATGACGTTCAGGTAGTCGTCTTTGGTCATTGGCCGGGGATTGCTTTCCGTGGAGATGTTCTTCAAGGACATTTCGGCCAACCGATCAAAATCATCCACAGCCACGTTTAAGCTTTTGAAGGCCGGCAGGGCAACCGCCTTTGCCAG
>CAZOTM010000419.1:0-1708 GCA_964582675.1 uncultured Clostridiaceae bacterium | reverse complement strand
TGTGGTTATCAAGTGATAATGTCACCCTAATAACTATCAAGCGAAAATGTCACCCCCCCCTTGTAGTAAACTGGGGACATGAAACAGGATGTGATTACATTGAATCAGAAACAGCTCGTGAGACTGAATATGATCAACCAAGCAAACAGCGGCTTCATCACGGTAAAGGAGACCGCAGAGGCATTGGGGCTTTCACGCCGCCAGGTGCAGCGCCTGAAAAAGGAAGTGAGAGAATATGGCGCGGCGGCTCTTATTCATAAGAACTCTTTGAAATCACCCTGCAATGCTTTGACCCGCCAGCACAAAGACAGAATCCTTGAAATTAGAAAGCTGGACATATTTCGGGACTGCAACTTTGCCCATTTCCGTGACCTTTTGGAAGAACATTATGACATACGGATCTCCTATGCCACTTTGCACAAATTGATGACCAACGAAGGGATCGTTTCACCCAAAAAGAGGCGAAGGATCAAACCTCATCGCAGAAGGAAGCGGCTTCCACAGGCCGGACTTATGCTTCAACTGGACGGCACTCCCTTTGCCTGATTTAAAGGGCGTAAAACCATGTATTGCCTCCACGGCGCCATCGACGATGCTACAGGTCAGATCACGGCCCTTTACATGTGCAAAAATGAATGTCTTTATGGGTACTTCCAGATGTTTCAAAGGACCATCAAAAACTATGGGATCCCCATCAGCGTCTATGCAGATCGGCATACCATCTTCCGGTCCCCCAACCGGGACAAGGCCGAACTGGACCCAACCATAAACGTTGCAGATACTCAGTTTGGCATGGCTATGAAGGATCTTTGTGTACAGATCATCCCGGCCAGAAGTCCTCAAGCCAAGGGTCGCATCGAAAGACTCTGGGGCACCCTTCAAAGCAGGCTTCCTGTTGAGTTTGCGCTTCGCAATATTACCAACATGGCCCAAGCCAATGACTTTTTGGAAACCTATATTTATGAGTTCAACAGTCAATTCGCAGTGGAGCCCTCGCTGCGCCAATCTGTTTTTCGAAAACCGGATCCGGCCATCAATCTGGACTATGTCTTTGCCATACGCCAGCAGCGCACCATCGATGCAGGTGGCGTCTTTTCTTACCGCAACAAAACCTTTCAGGTGGAAGACGGCAGCTATACCGGCAGACTTCCTGCCAAAACCAAGATTACAGTCTTGCTCAATCCCGACCTGGGAGAGCTTGGCATGAAAGCCATGTACAAAGGATTTCTGTTTGACGTCACCCGCTTTATCCCGGAAAAACGCAGCAAGGCCCGTCCCAAATCTGAGCCCTCAAAGTCCAGCCATCCGGTTAAAAAAGATCATCCCTGGCTGCGACCCGGGACAGCTTCTGAAAAATATGACTATACCCTGACGGACCGTGAGGTGCTCAGCATTCTCGAAGATGCTTTCCTGAAATGATACTCTCTTTCTCTTCTTGAATGGAGGGGGTGACATTTTCGCTCGATAATTAACTGCCGTCAGGGGTGACATTTTTCCGTGGTATTGACACTCTTATATTATATATAATCAAGATTTCGACAAAATTATAGATAAAAAAGCTGATACAATCTGCAGACAGGAACACGCGCATTCAAAAAATGGTGGAACATTGTGATGTTTTGTTTAGCATTATTACATAAATTTAAACACCAACTAAACACCAGCACTTTTACGAACATCAAAAATACCTCTTGATATTGCACAATAT
>CAZOTM010000418.1:0-1739 GCA_964582675.1 uncultured Clostridiaceae bacterium | reverse complement strand
AGTCGATGGTCGACAGGATCATCACCACCTCTTTTTCCGGTTCCACGTCCATGGCGAATAATTTACTGGTCTCATGGACCCCGGCGCCTCTGGCATTCATGATGGTGCCTCCGGTGGAGCCGGCCCCTTCGGCGGCCTGGATGACATTTTCCCCTTGTCCCTTATCCACAATGACTGTGATGAGCTGATACATATATTTTCCATCTCCTCCCTTGATTTGATCAGTTCGGCAGCAGATGCTGCCGGTGCCGGCCACAGCACAAATATTGACGGTAAAGGCGATTCCATGATTTGGTTTGTCCAGTTCAAATTCTTCATGGATTTTGGCCATTGCCAAATCCGCCGTCACGGAATCCGCTGCCATATAGACGATTTCTTTTCTCCGGTCGCAGAGCCCCATAAATTCCAGGATCGGATGATGGGCGGTTCCCCTGCCCAGGGCAATGGTGCTGCCGGTTATCCCATAGTCCTTGGCCCTTTTGGCAATTTTGGAACCCTGACCACAATTGACAATGACACAGATCAATTCATAGTTTCCCGGGGTTAAATTATTGAGCATTGGCTTTGATCCCTTCCTTTTTGGTTTTTGCCTTGTAGACGAGGCCCAGCAGCTGCAGGGCGATCAATGGCGTCATGGCCACCATGGCGATGATGCCGAAGCCGTCCACCAGTACGTTGGCGGTTTCAATCGCTTCGGCGGCACCCTGGCAAAGGCCAGGATAAACGTTGCTGTCATTGGCCCTGAAGCGACTCCCCCTGAATCAAAGGCGATGCCGACAAACAGGGGCGGTGTGAAATAGGCCAGGCTGAGGGAAATGAGGTAGCCCGGCAGCAAATAGTGCCATAGCTGGATCTGTGGCACCAGGATTCTCAGGATGGACAGAGTCACCGCCAGGGCGACGCCCAATGACAGGGTGACCATGACCACACTGCGTTTCACCGATCCGGAGGTGACTTCCTCGATTTGCCGGGTTAACACCGCTACGGCCGGTTCCGCTAAAATCGTCACCAAGCCTAATAGAAACGCCACGACCAGGAGGATCAGCTTATTGTCCAGGGAGGCCAGGGCATGGCCCAGGGCGATCCCCACCTGCAGGAAGCCGGCATTGACCCCCAGGAGGAAGAGGACCAGGCCGATAAAGGTATAGAGCATCCCGAAGATGATCCGGCGCTGGGCGGTGCGGCTTAGTTTGAATTTGATTTTCTGGGCCAGTAAAAAGATCAGGAGGATGGGCAGGAGCGCAATGAAGGACTCCAAGGCAATGACCGGCAGTTTTTCCCAAAATGGGCCCAGCAGAGTGGCGGAGGATCCGTCCGATCCGGGGAGGGAACCTGACAGGTTGGCCCCGCCGGATAATACGTTCATGAGGAGGACTGCGATGATCGCCCCGATGGAAGCGATGCCCACCAGACCGAAGCTGTCCGTTTCCGATGCCACACTGTCCTTGTTCATCCCTGCCACACCAAGGGCCAGGGCCAGGATAAACGGTACGGTCAATGCGCCGGTGGTGGCACCGGATGCATCAAAGGCGATGGCCAAAAATTCCGGGGACGACCTGATGGACAAGAGAAGGATCCCGCCATAAAACAGGAGAAACAGCCTATTCAGGGGGAACTTGTAGACGATGCGCAGGAGGCCGGTGACTAAAAATACGGCAATGCCCAGGGAGACGACGATGACGAGGGAGCTTTTGGCAATCACCCCGGCAGTGACGGCGTCCACCTGTCCGGCCATGATA
>CAZOTM010000417.1:0-1748 GCA_964582675.1 uncultured Clostridiaceae bacterium | reverse complement strand
TCTTCAATGTGGCCGACTATGGCATCGTCGGTGACCTTTACCAGGTCATCCCTGCGTTGATCCAGCGGCTGAAACAGGCCAAAAACCATGCTGCCAATGCTGACAATGCCAGCGCTGAAGCTGACACTGCTAATGTTGCCGCAGCGGATGCTGATACCCCTTCCATTGCTGGTACTAACTCTGCTGCCGGTAATTAAATTACCCTGGGGAGAATCAACATGAAGAAATCATCCGAAAAAATTTATCTGTCCCTGGCCTTTGTCTGGTTCACGACTCACTTTGGCGGAGGCTTCGCCTCAGGCCGCCAGGTCGTGGAATATTTTGTAGGATTTGGAAAATACGCAATTTTAATGGCAATTTTATCTCAAGCCATCCTTGGTCTGGTCTTTTATGCAGTATGGAGCTATGCCTTTGAGAAAAAGCTCTTCAATTACCGGGCCTGGACGGACAGTTTCTACAAACCTGTGGAAAAAGTCATGTCCAATGTCTATGAAGTGCTTTATAACATGATCCTTGTCACCGCTACTGCTGTGGCATTCGCCACCGGAGGCGCTACCATGAAGTCCGTCATGGGCACCAGCTACATGTTCAATACGGCTTTGATCGCCATCGCCCTGCTTCTCCTGACCATCTTCGGCGCCAAGCTGGTGCGCCGAGCCGCCACGGTAATCGCCATCGCCATCATCGCCGGCATGTTCGTTATTTACATTCCCAATATCATCGCCGGCTTCCCTAAAATCATGGCGAACCTGTCCACCTTCACCGGAGTCCCCGGTAAAAATATCGGCCTCCCCAATGCCATCTGGACTGCTTTTGTCTACGCCGGGTTCCAATCCGTGGTTCTTGGTGCCTACATCGCCCACTCCAATGCCATTGAGACGAAAGACGACATCATGAAAGCGTCGGTCGTTGGCTTTGTATTAAATTCAGTCATGCTGGTCATGACGGTCATGGGACTGCTCATCTTCCTCAACGACGGTGTCCTCAAAGATGCGGTTCCGGCACTGACGGTTATCCGCAATGGGGTTGGCGCAGCCTGGATGGTCCCATTGGTCTCAGTTCTCATTGTTTTGGGAGCCGTTTCCACCGGTGTTAACCTGATTTACGGCATCACCCAGCGGGTCGTTTCCCTCATCGGCAAAAAGGACAGCCCGGACCAGTTCCAGGCCAAGGAACGGACCAGGAGCATCCTGGTGTCCACTATCTATGTGGCAATCACCTGGTCCGTTGCCCAGTTCGGCTTGATCCCCCTCATCGCCAAGGGTTATGGCACCTTGGGCTACATTGCCATATTCGTTATCATCCTGCCCATCATCCTTAAATTTTATTTCGGCAGTGCCCTGTCCGGCAAAAAAACTGCGGCCGATAACCAATAGCTTATCGCTGAATCAAAGGAGACAAAGAGGAACCTATGGACATTAAAATCATGGAAGAACTGAAAAAGATCTGCGGTGCAGACTGGGTGGTCAGTGACCTGGAAAAGATCGGCAACTATCTTTATGACGAGACCGAAGAAAACCTGAAGCCGGAAGCCTGTACCGATGTGGTGGTGGTCAAGCCCAAGGATGCTGCGGAGATATCAGCCATTCTTAAATTTGCCAACGAGACCCTGACCCCGGTTATTCCACGGGGCGGCGGCACCGGCCTGAATGGCGCCGTCATTCCGGACCGGCCCGGCATCATCCTGTCCCTGGAACGGCTGTCAAAAAATATTGAAGTGGACGATAAGAACCTGATGGTCATCGTTG
>CAZOTM010000416.1:0-1748 GCA_964582675.1 uncultured Clostridiaceae bacterium | reverse complement strand
ACGGTGGCTTCATTGATTTCGTCCATAATTTCCGTTGGTTCCTGATAGTCGATGTCCATGCCGATCCGCTTCATGATTTCCACCATGATCTGCCAATCCGGTTTGGAACCGCCAATTGGTTCGATGACTTTGTGGATCATCTGGACCCGGCGGTCCGTATTGGTATAGGTCCCTTCCCTTTCTAAAAAGCTGGCGGCCGGCAGCACAACATCCGCCAGCTGCGCCGTTTCGGTCATAAAGATGTCCTGGACCACCAGAAAGGGAACTTTCTCCAGACAATGGATGGTATGGGTCTGATCCGGGTCCGACAGGACGGGGTTCTCCCCCACGACATACAGGGCCTGCATGGTTCCTTCGTCCATCAGGTTAAACATTTGGATGATATTTCTGCCCCGCAGACAGGAAAAATCTCCCCAGATTTTGCTGAAGCGTTCCTTGGTTTCCGGCCATTCCGGGCGCTGATAGCCCGGCAGAAAATCCGGCAGGGCGCCCATATCCCCCGCCCCCTGGACATTGTTTTGTCCGCGCAGGGGATTGATGCCGGTGGATGGTCTGCCCACATGGCCGGTGATCATGGCCAGGTTCGCCAGGGCCCGAATGCTGATAACGGCAGTGGTTTGCTGTGTCACTCCCATGGTATAGAGGATCATGGCCTTGTCAGCCGCCGCATATTTACGGGCAAACTGCCGGATGGTGTCTGCCGGTACTTTTGAGATGGCTTCCGCCCATTCCGGCGTGCAGTCTGCCACTGATCGCTTCATGGCTTCATAGTTTTCCGTCCGGGTATCAATAAAGTTTCGATCGATCAAATTTTCATCAATAATTACCTTGATCATGGCATTGATCATGGGCAGGTTGGTTCCCGGCTCAATGGGTGCGTAACCATGGGCAAAGTCCGTCAGGCGGATCCTCCGGGGATCCACCACATATAACTCCGCGCCCTTTTCCAGGGCTTCGAAAATCCGGGTGGCGACTAACGGATGCTGCTCCGTGGTGTTGGAGCCGATCACCAGGATCAGGTCCGCATCAGCGATATCGTTCATCGGGTTGGTGGCGCCGCCGGTACCAAACGAGGTAGAAAGACCTTCTACCGTCGGGCTGTGTCAAAGCCGGGCACAATGGTCAATGCTGCTGGTTTTAAGCCCGGCTCTGGCCATTTTTGCCATCAAGAAATTCTCTTCGTTGGTGCAGCGGGCGGAGGATATGACTCCGATCCGATCCGTGTTATCGCCGCCGGACATAACCGCCTTAAACCCTGCCGCCACCTTATCCAGGGCTTCCTCCCAGGAAGCCTCCCGGAAGGTTCCGTCCCCTTGGCGGATCAAGGGGCTGGTCAGACGCCGGGAATCCCTGACAAAGGCGTAGCCGTGCCAGCCTTTGGAACAAAGTTTGCCCTTGCTGACCACATGATTATAGCTTGGTGCGATACCCAACACCGTGTCGTCGTCTGCCACATTCACGTATATACCGCAGCCGCAGCCGCAGTAACCACAGGTGGTTTCCACACGTTTCAATAAAATCCCTCTCCTCTTTTTTAAATGAATAAATCCCAACCGATTCAGGTTATTATTACCAGTTTAGCAGCGGTCTGCCATTGGGCAGCCTGATCCCCTCAGGTTCCACCCACTGCCTCAGACCATTGGATTCTCCGAATATCCAGTAATATGCAGTCCATTCAGAATTCTCCATGACCATTTATCCAAAAATCCTGTAAACGAATACTTGTTCAGTAATTTCATTTTATCCTG
>CAZOTM010000415.1:0-1761 GCA_964582675.1 uncultured Clostridiaceae bacterium | reverse complement strand
TGGCGGGCAGCCAGGGGATGGACAAGGGGGGCAGAAAGGCCCTGGAATATCTGGCGCAAATCCACCCGGAAGCTGCCGGAGACATTTTAAAACCCCTGGTGGGACGGATCTGCGGCAATTAAACGGGATCAATGCCTGGTGAGCCAGTCCTTAGGGCAGCGAGTGTGAAGAATACACCGCAGGATGGATATAACGTTGGATTGATAACGAAGGATGGATATAACGTTGGATTGATATAACGAAGGCTGGAAATACCCCATAGCCGCAATGTTTCTGCTGTCCGGGAAGATTATGCCTGGAAAGTACTGAAAGCTGCGGCGTGGGGTTTCTTCCCTTATGGTCAGCAAAAAATGGTCAGAAAAAAAGGACAGAAAAAAAGGTCAGCAAAAAATCTGATTGCCACAAATCAGATGACCGAAATTATTCGCCCGTCTTGAGGTATAATGAAGGTGATTATCGGTAAATTTATGAGAAGTATTGGGGTTTTAGCTATGACGAAAGTATTATTGACCGGCGGCGGCACAGCAGGCCATGTGATGGGCAATCTGGCCATCATGCCGGGTCTTAAGGATAAAGGTTATGACTTGTGCTATATCGGATCCCATAAAGGGATCGAAAACAAGCTGATCGACCAGACGAAAATAAAATACTTCCAGATCTCTTCCGGCAAACTGCGGCGCTATTTTTCCCTGACCAATGTGGCGGATATCTTTAGGGTTTTAAAGGGCATCGTGGATGCCCGCACCATCTTAAAGCAGGAAAAGCCGGATATCATCTTCAGCAAAGGCGGCTATGTGACCGTTCCGGTGGCAGTGGCAGCATCCACTCTGGGGATTCCGTTTATCGGCCACGAATCGGATTTTACACCGGGGCTTGCCAATAAACTGGCATCCCGGTTTGCCCGGAAAATGCTGGTGACTTTTCCGGAGACAAAAGGCGCCTTCGGGGACAAGGGCATTGTGGTGGGCTCCCCCATTCGCAGTGAGCTGTTCCAGGGGGATCGGGGGAAGGGCCTGGAATTTTTAGGATTTTCGGGGAACAAGCCGGTCCTTTTGATTATGGGCGGATCCTTGGGCTCAGTTACGGTGAATAAAGTGATATTTGACAATCTGCCGGCTTTAAAACAACGCTACGATATCGTGCACCTGGTGGGGGCGGACAACCGGCGGGAGGATATCCCGGATGATGGTAGTTACCGGCAGTTTGAATACATCGCCGATGAACTGAAAGATATTTTGGCGGCCACCGACTTTGTGGTCAGCCGATCGGGCTCCAATTCAATTTTTGAATACCTGGCCCTTAGGATCCCCAACCTGCTGATCCCCCTTGATCTGGACGCCTCCCGGGGCGACCAGATCCTGAACGCCGAGAGCTTCGCCAGGATGGGATATTCCATGGTCCTGCGGGAAGCCGAATTGACCGATGAAGTCTTTTTAAGGACTCTGGATGAACTCTATGATCGACGGGATGACTTTATCAAAACCATGGAGAAAACCGAGATGAGCGGCGCAGTGGGGAAGATCCTCCGAATCATCGATGAGACCCTGGCCGCAGAAAAGGGGAAAGCCGGCAAGGGTCGGGTCAAAAAATAATCGGGTCAGGCCATGATCAATTCTGGCAATGATCAGTTCTGGAAATGATCGGGTCTGGCAAGGATCGGGTCAAACGCAACACACTGGAGGTAGAGGATGAAGATTTGTTTTTCCGGAGGAGCCGGCAGCGTGACCGGTTCAAGTCACCTGTTTGAGATCAATGGCAGAA
>CAZOTM010000414.1:0-1767 GCA_964582675.1 uncultured Clostridiaceae bacterium | reverse complement strand
GAGCTGAAATGCCGGTGCGTTGATAATTTGGCAGGATCGCTCATTAGCGCTATAATAGGATGGTATATTTTACGAGCAATTGGATCATAAACATATAAAAGACTAGATGGAGAATATTATGAATAAATATTTGGACTTTGCTGAAAAGCTGAAAGATATCATCGGAGCGGACAGGGTCATGCAGGATGAACCGATGAAAAGCCATACCTACTTTCGCCTGGGCGGTCCCGCTGATATTATGGTGTCCCCCGGGACAGTGGAGGAGTTGAAGCAAGTCCTCCAACTGGCAAAGCAGGAAGCCATTCCCACCTTTGTCATCGGCAATGGGACGAACCTCCTGGTACGGGATGGGGGGATCAGGGGACTGGTCATTAAGCTGGCCGATCTTAATAAAATCCAGGTCGAGGGGGAATATATCCTGGCCGACACGGGTGCCCAGCTCAAAGACATCTCCGATGCGGCTTTGGCGGCCAGCTTAAAGGGCATGGAGTTTTCCTGCGGGATCCCGGGATCCTTCGGCGGCGCCGTGTTCATGAATGCCGGAGCCTACAAAGGTGAAATGGCCGATACTTTGGAAGAGGTGACCGTCATCACCCCTGACGGGGATATTAAAGTCCTGCATAAGAATGAATTGGAATTGGGCTACCGGACCTCGGCGGTGAAAAAACACGGCCATGTGGTGATCGGCGGCAAAATGAAGCTGGTCAGGGCTGACCACCAGGAAATCGCGGACAAGATCAACCGGCTGACCAAAATGCGGGAAGACAAGCAGCCCTTGAAAGAAGCTTCGGCCGGCTCCACCTTTAAGCGTCCGGAGGGCCATTTTGCCGGACAGCTCATCGAGGAATGCGGCTTCAGAGGCTTTGAACTCAACGGGGCAGCCGTATCGGAAAAACACTGCGGCTTTGTCATCAATAAAAACAACGCCACCGCCAAGGCTGTGCTGGACCTGATCAGCCTGATCCAGCGGACGGTAAAGGACCAAAAGCATGTCGACCTGGAGCCTGAGGTTCTGATTGTCGGAGAAGATTAAGGATTTGTTAAAGCCGCTCATCGCGGCTTTAACAAATCCCAGGACCTGATTGACGCTCAATTAACGCTCAAGTAAAGATGAATCAAGGTTCAAGCAAGATGAATCAAGGTTCAAGCAAGAAGAATTAAAGTTCAAGCAAAGATTAATTCAAGATTATACAATTCCAAAAAAATCCGGATAAGGAAGTGTTTCAGCAATGGATATCAAAGTACCCCAAAACATCAGGCTGGCCAATCTGCCAACCCCGGTTGAAAAACTGGCAATGCTCTCCCAGGCGGTTGGGAAGGAAATCTGGATCAAACGGGATGACTATACGGGGCTGGATTGGTCCGGAAACAAGATCCGCAAGCTGGAGTATTCCATTGCGGAAGCCCTCCGCAGGGGCTGCGACACCCTGATCACCTGCGGCGGCCTTCAGTCAAACCACTGCCGGGCGACAGCCGCTGCCAGTGCCCGCCTCGGCCTGTCCTGCATCCTCCTGCTGCGGGGGGAGGCAGCGGAAGTCCCGGACGGCAATTCCCTTCTGGATACGCTGTATGGGGCCCGGATCGAGTATATTTCCAGTGAGGATTATAGTGAGCAGCGCGGTGCCATCATGGAAGCCATCCGGGAGGCTGAACAGCAGAGGGGCAGGCGGGCCTATATCATACCCGAAGGGGCTTCCAACGGGATCGGGACCTTCGGCTACGTTAAAGCCATGGCGGAGATCGCTGCGGAGGAAGGGAAGACCGGGC
>CAZOTM010000413.1:0-1770 GCA_964582675.1 uncultured Clostridiaceae bacterium | reverse complement strand
ATCCAAAATGACGGGGGACTTTGAGTTTGTTTTTATTCAGATGGCTGCGTTGGTGCTGACGGTCCTGGCTGGAACCCTTGGTGCTGACGGTCCTGGCCGGCAGCCTTGGTGCTGACGGTCTTGGCCATCAGTGTTCCCGCACAGCTAAAACTTTCCCCTAGCTGACGACGGACCCTGAGGGCAGCTCATGTTCAGGGGATACCACAAACAGCTTGCCGTCATCGGAGGTGGCCGCCGAGAGGATCATGCCCTGGGACAGCTCGCCTTTTAACTTGGCCGGCTTTAGATTCGCCACCATGATGATGTCTTTGCCGATCAAAGCTTCCGGCTGATAGAACTCAGCGATTCCGGAGATGACCTGCCGTTCTTCCCCATTGAGATCCACAGTGAGCTTTAAGAGCTTCTTGGAGCCTTTGACATTTACACATTGCTTGACCCGGACGACCCTGAGATCCACTTTGGCAAAATCATCAATGGTGATTTCCGGTTTGATCGGCTCGCAGGGGGCAGCTTGTTCCGCTTGCCCTGCCTCCAGCGCCGCCAGGCGGATCGCCTCCAGTTCATCCAGCTTTTTCTCCAGATCGATCCTGGGGAAGATGATCTCCCCCTTGGCGATCCGATCCCCCGCCGCCGTTCCGGTAAAACCTGTCAGTGAGTCGAAGGACCGCTGGGCGGCATTGATCTGTCCCAATACCTTCCCGGAGGTGTCCGGCAGATAGGGTTCGATCAAAACCCCGATAAAGCGGAGGGCTTCCAGAAGGTTGTATAAAACGGTTCCCAGGCGCTGCCTTTTTTCCGGATCCCTGGCCAGGATCCAGGGAGTCGTCTCGTCAATGTACTTGTTGGACTTATCGATCAATGTCCAGATATGCCCAATGGCTTCCGGGATCCTGAAGGCATTCATGGCTTCATCCACTGCCCGGGGTGTCCTTAGTGCCAAATCGCGGAGAGCTGCGTCAAAGTCCCCCGGTGTATCCCCCTGGGGGATCACGGAGTCAAAGTATTTTTCAACCATGGACACGGTTCTTGACAGGAGATTCCCCAGATCATTGGCCAGGTCAGAATTGATCTTCTTAATAAAGGATTCATTGGTGAAATTTCCGTCGGAGCCGAAGGGGATCTCACTGAGGAGATAGTAGCGGATGGCATCCACCCCGAACTGCTCGGAGAGGATCACCGGATCCACGATGTTGCCCTTGCTTTTGCTCATTTTGCCGCCGTCAAACAACAGCCAGCCGTGGCCGTAAATCTGTTTGGGCAGCTCCACGCCAAGGGCCATGAGCATGATCGGCCAGTAAATGGTGTGGAAGCGGATGATGTCCTTGCCCACCAGGTGGACGTCACAGGGCCAGTATTTATCAAAGTCGTGGTATTCATCGTTTTTATAGCCCAGGGCCGTGGCATAGTTTGAGAGGGCATCGATCCACACATAAATGACATGTTTGTCGTCAAAGGGGACTTTGATGCCCCAGTCAAAGCTGGTTCTGGATACGGCCAGATCCTGCAGGCCGGGCTTCAGGAAGTTGTTCAGCATTTCGTTTTTTCTTGATTCCGGCTGAATGAATTCCGGATGGTCCTCGATGTGTTGGATCAGCCGATCGGCATATTTGCTCATCCGGAAGAAGTAGGATTCCTCTTTGGCCCGTTCCACCGGCCGGCCGCAGTCCGGACAGACATGGTCCTCGCCGATCTGGGATTCGGTCCAGAAGGCTTCGTCGGGGGTGCAGTACCAGCCCTCATACTCGGATTTGTAGATATCCCCCTGATCGT
>CAZOTM010000412.1:0-1781 GCA_964582675.1 uncultured Clostridiaceae bacterium | reverse complement strand
ATGAATCCAACAGGCGGGAAAAAACGTAGCTATTTACAACAGAGGATCTTTGGTAAATGGCAGAAAAGGGGAATCAATGAAACCGGATTTTCGTGAGGTTTTTGAAAGAAACAAAAAACTTGTTTACCATATCTGCCTGATCCATTTAAAGAACCCGGATGACGCCGACGATGCCGTCCAGGAAGTGTTTTTGAAATATCTGAAATCCAAGGACCGCTTCACCTCCGAGGAGCACATCCGCTCCTGGCTCGTCACTGTGGCCCGAACGACCTGTACGGATAAGATCCGTTACTGGATCCGGCGGGGACATTTTACCGACAGCGAACTAAATGAAGCAGTGACGGGGATCTACCAGGAACAGATGGATGGATCGGAAGCAGTCATCACAGACTTTTTAAAAATGGATGATAAATACGGGCTGGTTTTATATTTGTACTACGTTCAGGGCTATAACACGGAGGAAATATCAAAAATCACCGGCAGCAATCTGTCAACGGTTAAAACCAGGCTGCAAAGGGGCAGGGAAAAGCTCAAGGACCATTTGAAGGAGGCAGGCTATGAAGAACGGTAATCTGAAAGATTCCTTTGATAGAATCGAGATGCGCAGACAGTCGGAAGACAGGATCCTGGAAACCCTCCAAAGAGTCTACCGGGAAGGTGAGGGCGAAAAGCGGACCTTCACCGGGGGATTTCGTTTAAAGCCGGTACTGGCGGTGGCAGCGGTTATGCTCCTCGTCAGCCTGTATCCAGTCCTTAATATCTTTTTCAACAATCGGGCCGGCAGTGTTGCCGTCCAGGATGGGGCCGACATGAAAATTGCCAGTTCGCCCCTGGCGGAAAATGCCGAGAGGAATATGGCCGGGATGGATAGCTCAATGGCCGGTTTGACCATTGAAGCGGATCCCTCCCAAAGGGATTCAGCCCAAAGTGATCCGGCAAAGACACTCCGGCGCTTTCTCATCACCAATCACTCCGGACAGCGAATCACCTTTCAATATGATGTTTTACGAGTGGAAGGGGATCCCGCCAGCGCAGTTGCAGCCATCGATCCGGCGGCAGAGAAGGAGTCTGTCCTGGAGGCGGGGACAACCGCCAGTCTGGACCTGGATTTGGCCGACTATGGACTCCAACTGGAGGACGGACCGTTTTATCTCCTCATCAGATATGGACTGGACGGCAGCCCCGAAGAGTTATCAGCTACAATAGCTATTTCCAAGGAGTGACTTGATATTCTCAACACTGTACAGCACAGTTCATCAGAGAACAACACATTACGTACGAGAACATCACAGCACTTTTTAACAAGGCAATGGGGTGATGGAGGCGAATCAAATGAAGTCAACCAACAATAAGCTTCGAAACCAAGGGATCATCGTCCTGGTGATCATTGGGATAATAACCGCAGTCTATTTTTTGTCGGCGGGCAAGGGTCTGCAGCTGATGGTCACTGGAGGGTATGTCTCACCGATTCAAATAAAAATCTTGAAGTTTCACCACTCTGAAGGTAAAAACCGTCTGGTCTACACCCTGGCGAACAATTCCCCCACCGGGATCATCACAGGGGAAGACCATCGGCTGTATCGACAGGCCAAGGGAAACTGGGTGGAGAAAAATGACAAGGTTCCGGCCTTCCGGTCCATAGGCTATGAATTGAAACCATCCCAAACCAGGGAATTCATCGTTTTTTTGGATTTAATGACCAGTGACCTGCAGGTTGGAAAATATAAACTGGCCAAAGACTACACCCTGACGGATGGCAGCGGCTCTGGGGGAACTGCCGA
>CAZOTM010000411.1:0-1786 GCA_964582675.1 uncultured Clostridiaceae bacterium | reverse complement strand
CCGCTACAGCTGCCATTACTGCGCCACCAGCATCTACTTCAACCGTACCCATCGCACCAGACCGGTTGAAGAGGTCATCGCGGAGATCAAGGCCCAGGGGCGGAAAGACCTGTTCTTTGTGGATGATAATATCGTGGGGGACCGGGCAAAAGCCAAGGAGCTGTTCTTGGCATTGATCCCCCTGAAGGTCCGGTGGGTGAGCCAGGCCAGCATCGATATGCTGGAGGATCAAGAACTCATGGAGCTCATGGTCCAAAGTGGCTGCCTGGGCAATGTCATTGGCTTCGAATCCATCAAGGCCGAGAGCATCCAGGGCATGGGCAAAGGGGTGAACCGGAACTTCGTCCAGGACCGATACGGCCAGGCCATTGAGGAGCTCCGGCGCTACGGACTCCAGACCTGGGCAGCCTTCACCCTGGGCCATGATACGGATACCTTGGCCAGCATCCGGGAGACCTGTGACTTTGCCATTCAAGCCAAGTTCAGCTTTGCAGCCTTTAATATTTTAATGCCCTATCCGGGGACCCCCCTCTATGACGAGTTGAAACGGGCGGGCCGGCTCCTCTATGACGGCAAATGGTGGCTCCATGAGGATTACCGGTTCAACCATGCCGCTTTCCTCCCCGCCAACCTGACCCCGGAGGAATTGACCGAGGCAGCCTATGACTGCCGGAAGCGGATGAACAGCCTGTCTTCCATCATCAGCCGGGCCTTCGAATTCCGGACCAATCTGAGAAATCCAGTCCGTTTCATAACTTATTTAGTATATAACCCCCTGTTTCGGAAGGAGACCTTCAAGAAGCAGGATATGCGCCTTGGCATCAAGGATTGGAAAGAGGAGTGAGCAAATGGCGAATCTAGAGGGCAGGGTAATTGAAAGCAAACAGCTTACGGAAGCGGAGCAGGCGGCCATGTACGCACTCATGGCTGAGTTTTACGATGATACGGATCAGGCGGTTTTCTTGAGGGATCTCATGGAAAAAGACCACTGCATTCTCCTCTATGATGAGGCGGGCGGGCTCCAGGGCTTTTCGACCCAACAGCTGATGGCGGTGGAGGTCCAGGGAAAAACGGTCCACGGGGTTTTTTCCGGGGACACCATCATCCATAAGGAGTACTGGGGCAGCCTGGAGCTGTTCAGGCTGTTTGGCGCCTATTTCGTGGAACTGGGAAAAACCTGGGAGAGCTTCTACTGGTTTTTGATCTCCAAGGGCTACAAGACCTACAAGATGCTGCCCCTCTTCTTCAAGGAATACTATCCCAATTGTCAGAGGGGAACGCCGCCTTTTGAGCAGGCTGTCATGGATGCCTTCGGAATGGCGAAATACCCTGAGGAGTATGACCCATCCAGCGGCCTGATCCTCTACCGGGGGACCAAGGACAAGCTGAAGCCGGGGGTGGCAGATATCACCGACAAGCAGTTGAAGGATCAAACGATCCGCTACTTTCTCAAACGTAACCCGGAACATTTTAAGGGCAATGATCTGGTCTGCCTGGCCAGACTTACGGAAGACAATCTGCGGCCGGGAATCCTCCGCTTGATTCAGGGGAAGTGATGGTATGTTGACGAAGCTGGGCTGTTATCTCCTGAATTCCCTGGGCTGCCTGCTGTATAAGAAGGAGTACCGGGATTTTATGAACATCAAAGACGTCAGGCAGGTGCAGGCAAAAAAACTCCGGGCGATCCTTCAAGCCAACCAGGACAGCAGCTTTGGCCGGCGCTATGGCTTCGCTGCCATCCGGGATATCGAAGATTTCCAGGCCAGGCTGCCCCTGACTGATTATG
>CAZOTM010000410.1:0-1816 GCA_964582675.1 uncultured Clostridiaceae bacterium | reverse complement strand
TTCATGGTATTTCTCCTCTTGTTTGCAAATTAAAAGGTTGATGGCTTTGGCTCCCCTCAACCATCCCGTCTGATCCCGGACCAGACGCTTCCCGAAAAAATTGGATGAGCCCAATCTGTGAACCGCCGTGAACTCCCCAAGGGGCATGGCTGGTCAGATATTAAACCGCCTCTACCTTATATAATACGTTTTTCCACAGTCAATGTCATTTAGAACATTTTTTTCACAAGCCTTTTGAAAAGGCCCGCTATGGCCTCCGCCACATGATAGACACTGCCCATCATCGCCGCTGCCTCATCCTGGCCGCTGCCATCCAAAACCGGCTGGTGAGGGCGGTTACCGCGGAAGGATCCACTGCCATCTGTTGGCTGTGATCCGCTGGAAATGATCAGCTTGAAATGATCAGCTTAAACTGGTCAGTTGGAAGTGGTCAGAATAAATGGACTAACTGCAACGGATTTGGTTTGAAATGATATCTCTTGAACTGTTTTAGCTTGCACCAGGCCCCATCCATTTGATGCCGGAGGGGTTAGTTTGTATCCTTTAAGAGCTCGGTGTAGAGCGCCTGCAGTTTTTTCTCCTCGATGCCCCAGTTGAACCGTTCGGCCACCAGGCGTTTGCCGACTTCCCCCATGGCTTGCCCCATGGCGGGTTTTTGGAGGAGATGACGGATGGTTTCGGCCATCCCAGCGATGTCTTCGGGATCCACGGCGATGCCGAAGGGGTGGTCGGCCAAGATCCGTTTGGCATACTCCGTATTCGTGATCATGACGGGGAGCCCCAGGGCCATGTATTCATAGACCTTGGTGGGGAGGGTGTCGATCTCTGAGTACTGGCCGACGTTGAGCAGGGTGGATGCGCCGATGGCGCTGCTTTTCAAGGTTTGGACAACCTCGTCCCGGGTCAGAATGCCTTGATAGTCCACCCAGCGGTATTCCGGCATTTGTTCCAGGCTGGCCTGATATTCCTGGGAGTCAAAGGGTCCGCACAGGGTGAGAGGGACTTCCGCTTTTCCGGCGGCCCGGATCAGGTTGGTGATGCCCCGGGCTTCCGATAAGGCGCCCACGTAGACCACATGGTTATTTTTAGGCTGCCTGCCACTCCCCTCGTCGGCAAAGATCTGACTGTCGGGTAAATTGGCCAGAACAACGGTTTTTTTGGACCGGCCGGCAAAATGATCCTCCCCGTTGAGGGTGCAGACCGCCAGAACCGCATCGATCCGTTTACAAATAAACCCTTCATAGGCCCGATAGACCGCCGCCACGATTTTCCGCAGCGGTTTGGGCAGATATTCTTTGACCTCGATCTGTCGGGAGTAAAACTCATGACTGTCAAAAATTACTTTCTTGCCCCTGCGTTTCAGCTTGAGGGCAAAGCGCAGGAGTTCCGGATCATGGAGCTGATAGATGTCGGCATCGATTTTTAAGCCTTCTGCCACCAGCTGCCGGCTGGTTACGAGCATCCGCTGGAGCCGCCCCGAGGCAGACGCCACTCCGATGAAGGTGATCCCATCCTTCTGGAAGGATCTGCCCTGGGAAACGATGTAGGGCTCCAGCCCCATTTTCAGGGCCGTGGCGGATTCCCGCAGGAGCCTTGGGATGCTCCCCTGATCCGTGCTGGTAATATGACAAATCTTTTTCATGCTACTCTCCTATAATTTTGCGGAACCGTCTGGCCAAGCCCCCCAAATTGGACAGGGGTGAGACTTTATAGTCCTCATGGGCTTTGCCCGGCCGGCTCATCAATGCGTCAAATTCGCTCCGCGCCATATTGATCTGTCCCAGGATGAAGGCGATGTCCTGTTCCATCACTGCCT
>CAZOTM010000409.1:0-1837 GCA_964582675.1 uncultured Clostridiaceae bacterium | reverse complement strand
TGAGTTGATATAATGTGCACGGCAATTAGAGTTGATTATAGTGAAGGCTCCATCCTGGGCAGAAACATGGATTGGGACACAGAAGTAAATTATCAGATCCTGTATATGCCCGCAGGCTATGAATATACCAGGGATCTCTACGGCAATCCCCTGAGGAGCAAATACAAAATGCTGGGAATCTGCTTCCGGAACATGAATCCCTTGAAGGATGGGGTCAATGAGCATGGTTTGATGGGCTGCACCAATATGTTCATCCAGATGAATGTTTTTTCCAACAAGGTCGACCCTGATCGGATCAACCTCTCCTCCCTCTACTACTTCAATTATGCCCTGGGCAGCTATAAAACCGTCCGGGAACTGGTGGAGGATCTGCCCAACATCCATATCTCCAGAAAGGATTATCAAGGCAATTCGGCCATCAGTCCTGATTTCCACTTCTATTTTGTGGATGCCCTGGGTGATTCGATTGTGATCGAGCCTGAACACCAACGCCTCAAAGCCTTTGCCAACCGCTATAACGTGATGACCAATTCCCCCGCCCTATCCCACCATGCCAAAACCCTGGAAAAAACTTTCCTCAAAAACGGTCGGGAATTCCATCCGGCCAAGGACCTGCCCGGGGGTTATGATCCAATTTCCCGCTTTGTAAAAGCCTACTATTTGAATGAAAACATCGCTACGGCACATACCCAGCAGGATGCCCTGGAAAATACCTATTCCATCCTGGAGGCATTGAAAATCCCCGAGGCTTTCACGAAAACCAAGTGGGACTATACTTATACCCGCTACCTGACTGCCTATGACAGTCGTAAGAAACTGCTTACCGTGAGGAGCCACATGAATCCCAGGATCTATTCCCTGTCTATGGATGATGTGGGGCACCTGACGGAAAGAACCATACTGCCCATCCCCCAGCGGATCCAGATGGACTCCATCATTTAAGGAAAATCAAAAAGGTCTTTTGGAACAGCCCAGCTGAACCAAAAGACCTTTTTTCTATGTTATAGACATTTATTGATATTTCTGATGTTATCCAAATGAATCTTTCGTGGTTGGTCCTGTCAATTTTTAAAATTCATGGACCACATCATAGCTTGATCCGTTCCAGATGGCTGGAAGGGTGGGGCCGGTGTGGAGCTGAGCGACAAAATCTTTCAGATTGTTCACCTTTTCCGGCAGCCATGTGACATATTTCCCGACCTGGCTGGCAATGTGTGCATCACTGGCACCGATCGGCTTTAAACCAAGTTCGCGGCAGTAGCGGAGAGCGGTCCGGTTGGCTTCCAGAGAGGTGCTGCCATTGAGAACTTCTACCCCGTTCAGGTTCTTAACATTTCTTAAGTGCTTCTCCAGTCCCCGGTTATTATTGCGGAACGGATGGCAGGATACACAAAATCCGCCAGCCGCATTGACATGATCGATGAAGGACTGTGCATCGGTGCTGTAGGCTGGATAAGAGTCGATCCCCCAGGCTGTGATATCACCTTTCAGGGTTAAAAATTCAATGCCCACAAAGATTGGAAAATCAACTTTTCTTGAGAATTCAGCTGCATAATCTTTCAAGCCCATACTGTCATGGTCGGTAATACAGACCGCATCCAAGCCTCTGGATTTTGCGATCTTAACGATCTGATCCAGATTGATTTGGCTGTCACTGGAATACGTATATTCATGAAGATGCATATCGATCAACAAAGCGATTACCCCCCGCCGGAAAATGTTACTCGTGGTTTTATGTTAAGGACTTGTCAAATATTACTGGTTTGCAAAATAATCCTACCATTTTGCCTGAGTGAATTCAACCGTCAAAAGGATTCTCATAATATTTATAATATTT
>CAZOTM010000408.1:0-1859 GCA_964582675.1 uncultured Clostridiaceae bacterium | reverse complement strand
CTGATCTATTCCTTTTCCCCGGTCATGACCGGCCTTTTGGGCTATCTCCTGTTCAGGGAGAAGATGTCTGTTCTGTCCCTCATCGGTACCCTGGTCATTCTGGCCGGCGTGGTCATTGTCATTTTCCAGGGGGATCTGAAAGGGCTGCGCCTCAATTATTCCAAACGGGGGATCCTGGATGCCTTCATCGCCACGGCCAGCCAGTCCGTCGGAGTCATTCTCAGCAAGTTTGGCGCCACGCAGCTGGACAGTCTGGCTGCCACCCAAATCCGCCTGCTGGGCGGACTGCTTGGCCTTGCGGTCCTTTTCATGTCCCGTAACCTATGGGCGGAGCTCAAGCCCGTCTTGACAGACCGGGGCAGCCAGGTGGTAACCCTCTCCACCAGCCTGCTGGGCACTGTGGTGGGCGTTGTCTTATCCATGATCGCCATAAAAACCACCCAGGCAGCCGTTGCCTCCATCCTCATGTCCATCATGCCGGTGATCATCATCCCCCTCTCCGTCCTCTTCCTGAAGGAAAAAATCAAACCCAGGGAAGTCCTGGGGGCTCTGCTGACGGTAATTGGCGTTTCCATCCTCTTCCTCTAACAATCCCTTCATGATAAAATCCATTTTCTTTGAATCAAAACGCTTTACCCGATCAACGATGGGGAAGACCCCGGTACATTGCTGTGCCGGGGTCTTCCCATGGGGTTTATTGGTGTTTGGCTGTCCCCATTGATCGCCTGTTGGAGAACCCGGTTACAGCCGCTTCTCGAAATTGCCTGAAACGCTGCTGCCCTCGGAATAAATGATGAAGGCTTTTTCATCCACGGATTTAATCAGCTTTTTAAACAGGGGGAGCTCAAATTTATTGATCATGGTGCTGTGGATATGGGTCGCTTCCCCGGTATAGGCCCCGGAGCCCTCCCAGTTGGTGACGCCACGGCCCATTTGATCCATGATAACCTGGGGGATCCCGTCCCGCTTGGTGAAGATCACCGCCCAGACGTTGATGTTCTGGGCATGGATCTTATCCACCGTAAAGGCAGCAAACGCATTGAACAGCATGGAGTAGATCACTGTTTCAAAGTTATAGAGGAACAGACAGATGGTAAATACGATGAGGTTTAAAATCAGGCTGATTTTGCCCACAGAGAAATTGTCGTACTTCTTCGTAAAATACAAACCCAGGATATCGCCGCCCCCTGCCGTGTAGCCGGCATAGAGGGTCAGACCCGAGCCGGCGCCGCCCAGCAGTCCGCCCACGATACAGGAGGTCAAAACGTCCTCGATCACCCTGGTCTGGGGTATGGGGATCAGGGTCAAAAATCCGGTAAAGATCAAGGTCATGATGATCGTCCGGATGAACAGAAACCGGCCGAACCCCTTCCAGGCCAAGTAGAGCAAAGGGATGTTAAAGAGGAGGTAGATCAACCCGGCGATGTCAAACGACGGCGGCAGCTGCAGGTGGAACAAACTGACTGCAAGGGATCTGACCAGCTGGGCCAAGCCAAGGATCCCTCCGCTGTAAAGATTCAAGGGGACGATGAATATATTCAGGGCCAGGGCGCCAAATAAACAGCCCAGGGCGGCGGTTAGAAAGTTTTTGATCAGGGCGACATTTTTATCCTCTGAGGTTAGTATCCGATTCAATTGCATTCTCCTTAAGCAGTTATTTTTCAGTCACCCTGTCATTATAGTGATGACCATGTGAAAATGATAGACTCATCCGTTAATTCCTTTTCTTTCCCTTTCTTTCCGCAATTCATTTTCCCCTGGATCATGCCTTTGTCATGGTCGGTTCCCTTTGCCATGGTCGGTTCCCTTTGCCGCTGTAAAAAAAGAAAACGGCAGGGGTGCCGTTTTTCTTCCTTATT
>CAZOTM010000407.1:0-1871 GCA_964582675.1 uncultured Clostridiaceae bacterium | reverse complement strand
AGTCGGAAATGTGCGGAGGATATGGGCGGGAAATACGAAGACTACAATTTTATCGTGGCCCACTTGGGATCCGGCATCTCCATTGCGGCTCATCAAAAAGGAAAAATGATCGATGGCAGCGGCGGCCGATCCGATGGCCCGTTTTCACCGGAACGAAGCGGCGGGCTGCCCACTTATTCCTTAATCCAATTATGCTACAGCGGCAAATATTCCTATGAAGAAATGGTCAACAAAGTGAGCAGCATTGGCGGGATGTACGATTATTTGGGAACGAAGGACTTAATTGAAATTGAAGCAAGATGCGAAAAAGGTGATGAAACGGCCCAGCTGATTCTAGGCGCCTTCATATACAAAGTAGCCAAAGAAATTGCCATGTATGGAGCATCTTTGTTTGGCAATGTGGACAAAATCATTTTGACAGGAGGAATCGCCCATTCGAAAATAATCACTGAAGCCATTATCCAACGAGTTGCTTACCTGGCACCCGTAGAAATCGTTCCAGGAGAAATGGAAATGAAGGCGTTAGCTTTAGGCGCTTACCGAGTGCTTAGTAAAATAGAAGAAGCTAAAATTTATAATTAAGGAGGGTATGATGCTGAAAAATTTTGATGATCTTCTAAATCAGGCAAAATCCAGTGGGATTTCCCGGGTATCCGTTGCCCAAGCTGAAGATCAGGAAGTTCTTAAAGCCGTGAAGATTGCTCAAGATATGGGTTTGATTTATCCAATATTGGTGGGAGACCAGAGGAAAATTGAAGAAAATTCCAGGCTGGTGGGCTTAACAAACTTCGAAGTTGTTGATGTAAAAAGTTCTGAGGATGCCGCGTTGGAGGCAGTTAAAGTCGTCCGACGAAAAGATGCCAAAATTTTGATGAAAGGGTTGGTCAATACCTCAGTTTACCTTAGAGCGGTGCTGAATAAGGAATATGGTTTAAGAACAGGCAGGCTGCTGAGTCTCTTGGCGGTCTATGAACTGCCGGGCTACCATAAGCTGTTGTATTGTACGGACAGCGGCGTGAATGTCAGTCCCAGTCTCGCACAGAAAAAGGATATTTTGACCAATACCTTGCTCTCCTTGCAGTCCATGGGGATGTCCCATCCAAAGGTCGCGGTGCTTTCATCCAATGAAATGGTTGACCCGAAAATACAGTCAACCGTCGATGCTGCCGGACTGGTGGAAATGGTAAAAAACCGGGAGATCCCGGATTGTACGATTGAAGGGCCCATCGCCTTTGATGCTGCATTCGACAAACATGCTGCGATTCACAAGGGGATCCACAGTGAAATTTCCGGGGATGTCGATGTATTGCTGTTTCCCAACATCGAAACCGGAAATGTTTTAGGAAAGTCCTGGCTGCATTTCAATCATGCAAAATGGGCCGGTATCATTTTGGGGGCAGCAAACCCGATTATACTGGGATCCAGGTCAGATACGGCAGAGGTGAAACTCAATTCCATTGCTCTGGCCTGTCTGGTTGCAAATAACGAAATATAAAACGAAATATAAAAGAAACGATTATGGGGGTAATTATGAATAATAAGTCAAAATCAAAAATATTATTATCTGTTTTAGTAATGGGTGCGTGCTGGTCGATCGTATACTTGATACCGTTTATCCAATATGTGTTTTATGATCCATTCCAGGAAATGCTCGGTGCCACCAATGCCCAACTGGGTCTGTTAATGACCATTTATGGTATCGGCAATATATACGGCTGTCCCCTGGGCGGTTGGATCGCAGATCGGTTTGATTACAAAAAACTTTACTTGGGTTCGGTCTTATTCAATGGTATTTTAGGTCTTATTTTTGTTGCCAAACCAACTTACAGCTTCGCTTTGGTCATGTGGGTCGGCTTTTCACTCACCAGCCT
>CAZOTM010000406.1:0-1887 GCA_964582675.1 uncultured Clostridiaceae bacterium | reverse complement strand
GAGATAAACCCGCCGGGGGGCATGGGACGGGGGAGCCGGGGATTTCTCAGTGAAGAGGAAAAGGCTAACCGCCCGAAAGTCACGGCCGCCCTCCTTAAACGCATCGCCGCTTATTTAAAGCCTTACTGGAAACAGCTGATTCTGGTTTTGCTGTCCATTTTGCTCTCTTCGGTGTTTCGACTGCTGCCGGCGATTTTAACCGGCCGGATCATCGACGAAGGATTGATCGGTCGAGACCTCAACGCCCTGATTTACCTGATCCTTCTGTCATTGGGGGTGACGCTTCTGGCCAACCTCATCGGGGTTCTGGAAAGCTGGCTCAACACCTGGATTGCCCAGCACATCACCTATGATATGCGCAACAGCATGTTCTCCCATCTCCAGGAAATGTCCCACCAGTTTTTTACCACCAATCACCAGGGGGAGATCATCACCCGCATGACCAGTGACATTTCCGGGGTGCAGCAGATCATGACCAATACCTTTACCAGCATTCTGTCCAATGTCATCACTTTATTGGTTGCCATGACGGCCATGTACCAGAAAAACTGGATCCTGGCCACGGTGGGCCTCATTGTAGTGCCGCTCTTTACTCTGCCTACCAAAAAAGTGGGTTTGACCCGGTGGGAGCTGACCAGGGAAGCCCAGGCCTGCAATGACGAGATCAACGGGATCCTCAACGAGACGTTGTCCGTCTCCGGGCAGCTCCTGGTGAAGCTGTTCCATCGGGAAGAATCGGAATACAGCCGCTATGAAGCGGCCAATCGGAAAATGATCCGCCTGAACATCCGGGAAAATATGGCTGGCCGATGGTTTCGGGTGGTCTTAAGCACCTTTTCCAGCATCGGTCCCATGCTCATTTATCTCATCGGCGGGGTATTGATGATGCGGTATGATGCATCGCTGACCGTGGGGGATATCACCGTGCTGGTGGTCCTTTTAGGCAGGATGTATGCCCCGGTGAATTCCCTGATGAACATCCAGGTGGACTGGATCCGCTCCATGGCTCTGTTCACCAGGATCTTTGACTATTTTGACATGCCCGTGGAGATCAGGAACGCTCCGGAGGCCATTGTTCCAACATCCGCCTCCGGCAGAGTGGAGTTTTCCGGTGTCGGCTTCGGTTATGAGGAGTCCCGGCCCATCCTGAAGGATATCAGTTTCCGCTTGGACAGCGGGAAAAGCATCGCCATCGTCGGCCCCTCCGGTGCCGGTAAAAGCACCATCGTCAATCTGATCCCCCGGCTCTATGATGTCCAAACGGGCAGCGTCCGGTTCGACGGGATCGATGTGCGGGAGTTGGATCTCGGTTTCCTGCGAAACAATGTGGGGGTCGTGACCCAGGATACTTACCTGTTCAATGGAACATTGCGGGAAAACCTCCTCTATGCCAAACCGGACGCCTCAGCATCTGAACTGGTGGAAGCCTGCCAAAAAGCCAATATCCATGATTTCATCGCCAGTCTGCCCAAAGGCTATGACAGCCTGGTGGGCAACCGGGGCTTGAAGCTGTCCGGCGGCGAAAAGCAGCGCCTATCCATCGCCCGGGTTCTCCTGAAGGACCCGGCCGTGCTGATTTTCGATGAAGCCACCTCTTCCCTGGACTCCATCTCAGAGAATCTGATCCAGGCGGCCATTGAACCCCTGATCCAATCACGGACCAGCATATTGATCGCCCACCGCCTGTCCACCATCCTGGCAGCCGATGAGATCCTGGTCTTGCAGGACGGCCAAATCATCCAGCGGGGGGTGCACGCCCAACTCCTGGAGCAAGGGGGGCTGTACAAAGAACTTTATGAAACCCAGTTTAAGCCCTCCCTCCAGGCGGTCAGGACAGCCAACTGATGGGAGGATATGATCATCAACTGTTGGGTATGGTTCTGCTGT
>CAZOTM010000405.1:0-1889 GCA_964582675.1 uncultured Clostridiaceae bacterium | reverse complement strand
ACAGGTATTGCTGGATCTCCGCCAGGACAGCCTTTGCAGCCGTCTCATGGACGAAGGCGGCGATGGTGGGGCCGGCTCCGGAGATATAAGCGCCAGCGGTTATTTCATTGGCGAAATTGAATGCCTCGGTGTATTTGTGGTTGATCTGGTCAATCGCCCGCATCCGGTATTTTTGATGGAGCCGGTCTTCTAAAAATATTTTCAGATTTTCCGTATGGCCGCTTTCCAGGGCATCGATCAGGAGGGGGATCCGTGACATGTTGAAGATGGCATCCTGCCTGGGAATGTCGTGGGGCAAAAGCTTGCGGGCCACCTCCGTGCTGTACTTAAAGTCCGGGACCAGGAGGATGATCTTCAGGGAATCATGGACGGTGCGCATCGTATAAATGACTTTGCCGTCGGCAATGATGGTTGAAGTCAAATTCCCCAACACGGCGGGGACAACATTGTCCGGGTGGCCTTCGATGGCGGTGGAATAGTGGATGATCCGCTCAATGGTGGGCTCCACATCCGACAGGATCAGGGCTGCAGCTACTCCGGCGCAGATACAGGAGGAGGATGAGCCGATGCCGTGGGAAATGGGGATGCCCTCCTCCACCACAATGGCAGCCGGTCTTGCCGGCAGGCCGAGTTTTTCGTAGGTATACCCCATGGCGTAGACAATCAGGTTGTCCATGACATCTTCATCAACGGAGCAGACTACTGACCAGCTGTCTGCCGGCTTGAAGTGGAAAACATTGTATTTGTCGAGGGCCATGCCGGATACGTCGAAACCGGGTCCCAGGTTGGCCGAAGTGGCGGGTACTTTGATAATGATTTCCATTAGTTGCCTCCTCCCTGAAATTTTAGCAGTTCACTGAAAACATCCTGGATTTCAGTAACTGTTTTTGGTTTGAGCTCTTTTTCGTAGATATTCGCCAAGGCCGGATGAACCGGGGTGAGCTCGGCAAGCTTTTGGAACGCTTCCCTCTCATCCGCCACCTTGATCTCCAGCGCGTTGATGATGGTCAATGGGAACTTGAAGGGGGAAGCGGTGGATAACAGGACGGCATTGGCGGGTTTGCCGGATTTCTCCCAGGCTACCGCCCCGCAGGCGGTATGGGGATCCATGATGTAGCCGGTCTGCTCATAGACGGATTTGATCATGGCCGAGGCTTCCTCGTCATTGGAGCGGTAGGCAGCGAAGTCGCTTAACACCGCAGGATCCACCGTATATTGACCGGTTTTCGCCAATTGAGCCATCAGCTGTCTGGTTTGGTCAGCCCCCAGTTTATGGTAGAGGAGCCGTTCGATGTTGCTGGAGATGATGATGTCCATGGACGGGGAGGTGGTTTTGAACAATTGTCTTCGGCCGTCATAAACCCCGGTATTGATAAACTCCCAGAGGACATCATTTTTGTTGGTGGCGGCCACCAATTTGCCGATGGGCAGCCCCATGGCCTTGGCATAATAGCCGGCCAGGATATTGCCGAAATTTCCGGAGGGGACGATGAAATCCAGGGGCTGATTTGCCATGGCGCGGTTTTTGTGGAAACTGATGAAACCATGGTAGTAGTAGGAGATCTGGGTCACCAGACGGGCAATATTGATAGAGTTGCAGGACGAGGCGTTGGTGATCCTGCCGCTTAATAAAACTTCCTTGACAGCCCGCTGGGCAGCATCGAAATCCCCGTTGATGGGAATGACTTTAATGTTTTCCGCCTTTTCCGAGAGCATCTGACGCTCCTGCAGGTCACTGACACCGCCGGAGGGGTAAATCACCGCCAGCTTCATGCCCGGCTGGTTCTTGATCCCTTCCATGGCGGCCTTGCCGGTATCCCCACTGGTCGCCGTTATAAAGAATACGTCGGAGTCAGTCGCCCCTTCCGACTCCATGCACTGGCGGACGA
>CAZOTM010000404.1:652-1896 GCA_964582675.1 uncultured Clostridiaceae bacterium | reverse complement strand
GTGTATATATAAATTAAAGACGTTGCACTGCTGCAAGGACAATCGAAAGGAAGGATCACTACCATGGTAAAAAAAGCTGTTTCCCTCTGCCTCGCTGCTGTTTTACTGGGCGGCTGCGCACCCAAACCGGTGGCCTCCGCATTTTTAAACCAGGTCCCTTTGAACAGTACCACGAAGCAAGTAACCATTCCATCGGACATCAAAACCAGTGTTTATGAGCTGGCCGCCGAGCTGACGCCGGACTACTTCAAAGAATCCAAGAGAGCCAATCAAATCTTCTCCCCCCTGTCCCTGTGGTACGCCCTGGGCGTCCTGCGGGAGGGCGCCGTTGGTGAGACCCTGGAGGAGCTCAACTCGATGATGAAGGTCAAGAGTGATTTCTCATCCGCCAAGGTCATCCCGGAGTTGTCCGCTACCTTGAATTTCATGGAAGAGTCCAGACTGGTCAAGGAAAAAACCAAAAGCGGCATCCGCCTGACCAACGGCATCTTTTTTGACCAGCGCTATGCCGCCAATATCAAGGAGGCCTACTGGAAGAAGACTGCTTCGGTCTGGGGCGCCGAAACCGCCAAGGTGGATTTCACGAAAAAAGCCGAGACCCAGAAGCTCATCCAGGACTGGGTCAGCGAAAAAACTGATCAGTTTGTCAAGGACTATGAAGCCGCCTTTGAAACCGATGGAACGGCGATTTTAAACATCTACAACGTGCTGTATTTGAAAGACCAATGGCTGACGGCCTTTGACAAACAGGGCAATCAGGTATTCCACACCCCCCAGGGTGATGTCAGCGCAGCCTTTGTCGGCCGGGTGGCTGATAATGCCTGGTATGTTGACCACCCCAAGGCGGAGGCAGCAGCCTTTGAGGGAGAAAAGGGCATCCGGGTATGGTTCCTACTGCCCAAGGACGGTCTCCAGCCGGTGGAACTGGTTGGCGATTTGCCGGCGATCCTATCCGCCGGGGATCCCAAAACCCTGGACTTCAAAGCCCCGGTTTTGGACATCGACGGTGACAACACGTCCTTAAAAAAGCTCCTCCAGGCCAAAGGCTATAACAAAGTCTTCACCAGTGCCGACCTGGACAATATGCTCACCGGAGTAAGTGCGGTGGTCACCGAGATCAAACAGAAGACCAAGCTGCAAATGGATGAAAATGGCTTTAAGGCCGCCGCCATCACGGAAATCGGCGTCGGCAAGACCTCCCTGCCCTCTGAGCCACTGAAATTCACGGTGGACCGGCCCTATCT
>CAZOTM010000404.1:0-598 GCA_964582675.1 uncultured Clostridiaceae bacterium | reverse complement strand
CAATAACCCGAACTATAACTTGCCTGAGACCATCGCCTAAAATCATTTCATGAAATCAAAGGAAAGAAACGCAGAACCATCATTGGCTCTGCGTTCCTTTCCTTATGGCTCCTTGATGGGGCTATATTGAGGATCAATGTGGAGGACCTCTTACAGTCTATCTTGAGATCAGGCCGGATCATTGGCGGCGTCTGCCTCGGATAATACCGATTCCGTTCCTGGTTGCTCCCCCAGACGGGTCCCGCCCAGGACCCGACTGCCCAATAACTGTCTATTTCAACTCGGTTTTGTTGCTGCCGTCGAGTTTGATCCGGTAAACCGGCCCCTCGTATTCACCATAGTAGATATCGTCGCCCCAGATGCCGATGAGGCTCCACATGTCCACATTGTTCAGCTTCTCCTCGCCGCTTCCGTCCAGATTGGACCGATAGAGCCATTTATCCCCTTTGCGGTAATAGACCTTGTCCCCGTCCAGGGCCGCAAAGCCACCCTCAGCCAGCTTTACCTGTGCGCTGCCATCCATTTTCATTCGGTTCAGGTTCAGGAATTTACCGTCTTTGTCCAACTGGCTGTAATAGATCCAATCACCCTTGAAGGC
>CAZOTM010000403.1:0-1899 GCA_964582675.1 uncultured Clostridiaceae bacterium | reverse complement strand
AAAAAAGTCATGGGGTGAAGATCCAAAAATTCCACTTTCCCGACAGGGAAAGACGTACCTGCATGCAAGGCAATCCCCAGAAGGGATCCGGCACAGATGATGTGTAATTCCGGAGCATTTTCATTAAAGTATTTCAGGGATGTCAGCGCTTTCGGGACTTCCTGGACCTCATCAAAGATGAGCAGTGTGTCAGAAGGGTCAACCTTTTGCCCTGAATACAATTCAATTCCGGTAAGGATGCGGTCCACATCCAAATTCAGGTCAAATAATTCCTTCATGAGGTTATTATTTTCAAAATTGATGTACACCACTTTCTGATATGCCTGTTCGCCAAAATTTTTCATCAGCCAGGTTTTCCCAACCTGTCTGGCGCCTCTGATGATCAAAGGTTTTCTCCTTTCTCGGCTTTTCCAGTCATACAGTTTCTCCATGGCTTTTCGTTCCATAGCTTCTCACCTCTGGGTTCATTGTATCATATCAGCCATTTTTTACGACGATATTTCGGATTTGAACAACACTTTTTGCGACGATATTTCGGATCGATACAACACTTTTTACGATGATATTTCGTCTTTACTAAATTTAAAAGTTGAGACATTCCCCGTCCGACATATTGTTGTTAGAGATCCGTTAGTGAAAGTCCAATTTATGAGGAAGCAGAAAAAACCAAATTAAGCTGACAGGGGAAATCAATAGCTGCCAGCAGATTTCGCCACAAAAAGAAAAACTGACTGGGAAGAATTGACTTCCAAGACAGCCTTGTGGGGATATAACTTCGCGGCTGGATAGCTGGGCCATAACGTCAGGGTATTGTCACTTAAGAAAAGAGAATAAGCCCATGTGTTCATGGAGTCAATCCAACCCCCTGGAAAACAGAAGAACCTATTCTCAATATTCACAACACTTTTTTTCTTCGTTTAGTACGTTTGCGACACCGGTTTTGTCCACCGGCTTTAATTTACACTAACTCATTGTTGAGTGAATTTATTCCATCTTTTCTATCGTTGGTGTGCTCCATTTCCCCTTTGCGACATCTTTTGAAGGAACATAGACCCTTAAGAATAAGTGGAAATCAGCAGCCAGGACGGGCAGCCAGTTGGCCGGATCGACATTTTGAGGAACTTCCATGGACACATACAAATCAAGGGAACCATCCGCATTTTTCACAAAGGGCGTCCGATCTGTGATGGCATATTTATTTTCCTCATTGGCGATGAGGAAATCATCCTGTCCATAAACGGTGATGGACCAGAAACCGAAGTCTTCCACCGGGGGAAGTGCGTCTTTTTCGAAATGGATCTTATATTGATTACTGCCGTTCAATGGATTCCCGGCCCCGTCAACAGTGGTCTTGGCATAGACCGCGGAATCGATGGGGTTAGCCGCAAGACCTCTCAGGGATACCATTGCCCGATAGCCATATTCAGTGCCATAATCACCAATGGGTTTATCAAAATAGGACCATGCTCCGTTGGTTGTATTGAATCCCAGGGTTTCCTGGGCAGCCGCCAGGTTCGCTTCCGCTTTGATCTGCTGCCAGAAGACAGCCTTGTTTTCCCCGAGAATCGAATCATCAAAGACCAGTCCAGGTCCCACATTCACCTTGGCCAGTTCTCGCATCATTGCCTTGTCCTGAACTTTTGGCGGATTGTTTACCATCAGCTGATTGGCGATATCAAAATACGCTTTGGCAGGAAGACTCATCACATACTGGATGGGAACAAAGCTGCTGTCATGCGGGGATTCTTCCAGCTCTGGAACATAAGGCTCACCAGAGAGATAGTTTTCCAGCGGCATCAATTTGGTTTTTTCCTGAAGGGCATAAACATTCGGATAATCCGCTGCGTCAGCACAGACGATCCGGATCAATATCCAAACCATATCCGTATCGACCTTGAT
>CAZOTM010000402.1:0-1910 GCA_964582675.1 uncultured Clostridiaceae bacterium | reverse complement strand
CTCCCGTCCGGCCATGGGATGGCCGCCGATGTATGAAAAACCCCAGCGCTGTGCCATGGGTGACAGCTTCGCCACCACATTCCGCTTGACTCCGCACAGGTCCACCACAATGGCAGTTTTCGCGATGTGCTGCCCATGGTTTTCCATCCATTCCACGGCAGCGCCGGGCCGGACGGCCAACAGAATGAGGTCACACTCTCTCAGATTGTCATCCGTCAGAACTCCGTCGATGGCGCCATAGAGGCGGGCCAAACTCATGGTTTCCGGATTCAGATCAATTCCCAGGACCGTATGCAGGGTCTTGTTTTTAATGCTTTTCGCCATGGACCCGCCGATGAGTCCCAGACCGACTATCCCCACATTCATAGGATCAATCCTCCAGGGTCTTCATAAAGTCATGGAGGGCCAAAAGCTTTTTGGCCAGCTTGTCGAACACCTCCGGCTTCAGTGACTGGGGTCCGTCGCACAGGGCATGTTCCGGATCGTTGTGAACTTCGATCAACAGTCCGTCGGCACCGCCGGCCACCGCCGCTTTGGACAGGGGGTCCACCAGCCAGGATTTGCCGGTGGCATGGCTGGGGTCAACGATGATGGGCAGGTGGGTCAGCCGGTGGAGGAGCGGTACGGCGGCCAGATCCAGAGTGTTGCGGGTCAGCGTCTCAAAGGTGCGGATGCCCCGCTCACACAGGATGACGTTTTTATTACCGCCGGCCATGACATATTCGGCGCTCATCAACAGTTCTTCATAGGTTGCGGACAAGCCGCGCTTGATCATGACCGGCCGCTCCTGCCGCCCCAGGACCTTTAAGAGGTCAAAGTTCTGCATATTTCGGGCACCCACCTGAATGACATCGATGTCCTGGAACAACTCCAGCTGACTGATATCCATGATCTCACTGACGATGGGCAGTCCCGTCTCCTGCCGGGCGATCTTTAACAGCTCCAGCCCCCGGGCGCCGAGGCCCTGGAAGGCATAGGGGGAAGTCCTGGGCTTGAAGGCGCCGCCGCGCAGCATGGTGGCGCCGCTGGCCTTGACTGCTCTGGCCGTGATGAGGACCTGTTCCTCCGTTTCCACTGAACAGGGTCCGGCCATGATGGTCAGATTGCCGCCGCCGATTTGGGTATTGCCCACCTTGACCACTGTATCATCGGGATGGAATTTCCGGTTGGCGTTTTTATAGGGTTCCTGGATCCGTTTGACCGATTCCACGATGTCCAATGCTTCGATCAGGTCGGTATCCAGCTTGGAGGTATCACCCACTAAACCCAGGATCGTGGTGGCTTCGCCGATGGAGCGATGGATGACGATCCCCTTGCCTTCCAGCCAGCTGATCAGACTTTCCAACTGTTCCTTGTTGGGATTTTGTCTCAAAATAACGATCATTTCATTCTCTCCTTTGATTTACAGTAGAAAAAAGACCCGCAGCCGATTTGGCTGCGGGTCATCGTATCACAACGAGTGCCTGCGTGGAATCATACCTCTATGCTTCCAACCAAACCGAAATAAGCCTTACCATAAAAGTAGGTAAAGCTAAAATAAAACCGGTAGTTGGCTGAAGAAGTGATATTAAGCATAATAATGATCCTCTTTGCATAAGTTATTATAAAAGAGTGTACACCCAATCAGACTAACAATACAAGATAAATTCAAGGGACAAATCAAAAATATTTTTCCAATATTTTTCACTGATTATCATCCCTGGGAAATCCCATGGCATTTCCCCAGTCCCCACGGATTTCAATCCCTGCCGGATAAAGGCCAGACGCAGCCGCCCGCACCCCCTTGCCGAAAATGACCGACTGGTTTTTTTACAGCCAGCCGATCCTTCCTCCATAGGAAAGGCAGCCTGTCAGGTTTCAGGGCTGCGGGGAGAAATCCTTCAGGCACGTCCCGGACTGCGGTTTACTCC
>CAZOTM010000401.1:0-1911 GCA_964582675.1 uncultured Clostridiaceae bacterium | reverse complement strand
GAGCTGGAAAAAGGTGAAGTCCATACCCTGCTTGGGGAAAACGGCGCCGGCAAAAGCACTTTGATGAATGTCCTCATCGGGCTTTATCAGCCAACGGAAGGCAGTATTTTTATCAATGGGTTCAAAGTCAAAATTACTTCCCCGGCTGCCGCCATGAAGTACGGCATCGGCATGGTCCATCAACACTTTATGCTCATCGAGGACATGACGGTTTTTGAAAATATTATCCTGGGTGTCACCAAAGATACGTCCCTGTTTATTCAAACCGCCGCCTTAAAAGCCGAAATCACTGCGTTATCCCAGCGCTATGGCCTGGATGTGGACCTGGATAAAAAAATCCAGGATATTTCCATCGGCGAACAGCAGCGGGTGGAGATCCTGAAAGTCCTCTACCGGGGAGCCGAGATCCTGATCCTGGATGAACCCACTGCGGTTCTCACCGATGAAGAGGCCGAAGGCTTGTTTTCCATGATCCAGCGCCTGGTTTCTGAAGATAAGACTGTGGTTTTCATCTCCCACAAAATGAAGGAGATCATGAAAATCAGCGACCGAATCACCATTTTGCGAGCCGGGGAGGTAGTTGCCACGGTCAATAAAGGGGATACTGATCCCTCAGCCCTGGCCTCCATGATGGTGGGCCATGAGTTTCATGGGTCAACCTTTGATAAGCGCCCGTCCACTGGCGAGGTTATGCTGTCCCTTGAGCATGTGGACTATAACAAGACCATGAAGCACAGCGGTCTCAATGACGTGAGTCTTAAGATTCAAAAAGGCGAAGTTTTGGGCATCGCCGGCGTGGATGGCAATGGCCAGTCCCAGCTGGCCCAGCTGGTCACGGGCTTGATCAAGCCGGACCAAGGCGAAGTCGTCCTGAATGCAGAGGTCGTTTCCACCTTCGGCGCCCATGAATTCATCGAGGATCGTGTGGCCCACGTCCCGGAGGATCGGAACAAAATGGGGCTGGTGGGGGATATGAAAATCAGCGAAAACCTCCTGATCAAGCTGGTTGACTCGGCGGAGTTCTCCCACGGCCATGGACTGAAATTAAAGCAGGCTGCCATGACCGCCCATGCCAGGGAGCTGGTCAAAAAATATGATATCCGCTGCGCCTCACCGGAGCAGGCCGTAAAAAATCTGTCCGGGGGCAATCAGCAAAAGGTGATCCTGGCCAGGGAACTGGAGGCCAAGCCGGACCTCCTGGTGGCAGTCCACCCGACCCGGGGCCTGGATGTGGGGGCGGCGAATTTCGTCCATCAAAGCATCATCAGCGCCCGGGACGCCGGCTGTGCCGTATTGCTCATCAGTGCCGACCTGGATGAGGTGTTGCAGCTGTCCACCAGGCTGTCGGTGATGTACGAGGGTAAAATAGTGGGCACTTACCCCGGGGTTGATCCGCCCATCAAGCAGATTTCCCTGGCCATGGCGGGTAAACAGCTATGAATGGAGAAAAAAATATGCGCTCAAATGGAACACTTTTGAAAATCCTAACCCCCCTCTTGTCTGTCCTCCTGGCGTTTATAGTGGGCGGGCTCATCATCGCAGGGATCGGGAAAAACCCCCTGGAGGCTTATGGCTACCTGTTTAAGGGCGCCTTTGGCTCCAAACCGGCCCTGGCCTCCACCCTGGTCAAATCCACCCCGTTGATTTTCACCGGACTCTCCGCCACCTTTGCCTATCGCTGCGGCATTTTCAACCTGGGCGCAGAGGGCCAGCTCATCATGGGTTCCATCGGCAGCATCACAGTGGCTACGATCCTGCCCAAAGCCGTATCCCTGCCGGGACCGGTCCTGTTTTTGATCAGCCTTTTGGCGGGGATCATCATGGGCGGACTGTGGGGCTCCATTCCTGGTATCCTAAAGGTCTACCGGGGCTTGAACGAACTGATCGTCACCATCTTGTTGAACTATATCG
>CAZOTM010000400.1:0-1916 GCA_964582675.1 uncultured Clostridiaceae bacterium | reverse complement strand
ACCAGGAGTTAAACCAGGAGTTAAATCAGGAGAAAGACCATCTCAAATTGGTCAGGGACTGGATCAGACAGAAACAAATCAACAATACAAGCAAGATTGCCGGGCTCCAGGATCGGGTGGGTCAGCTCAAAAAAGCGGCGGGCGGCACCTTTTCCCAAGAGTATGAGCTGAAATATAATTCCCTGAATTATCTCCAGGGGGAAACCAGGGATTTTGCCGAAGCTCTGGACAAGCCCTATTTTGGGAGGATCGACTTTAAAGAGCGGCTGTCATTGGAAATCGAACGGTTCTATATTGGAAAACACGGCGTCCGGGACATCCAGACGGGGGAAGATCATATCGTGGACTGGCGGGCACCCATCGCCGATCTGTATTATTCGAAAACCCTGGGCAAAACCGAATATGCGGCGCCCATGGGCTTCATTGAAGGGGAATTGTCCCTGAAGCGGCGGTTTACCTATACCAAGGGTGAACCAAAGGAGATCGACGCCTATTTCGATGAAGGGGACCAAATCATCGTTTCGCTGGGAGCCGGGCAAGACCATGCCCTGCAGGATGAATTTCTAAGGATCAATCTGGAAGGATCCTCCACGGAAAAGCTCAAGGAGATCGTTGCCACCATTGCCGGCGAGCAAAACGAGATCATCCGGTCGCCGAAAAACATCCCCCTGATCGTCCAGGGCGCAGCCGGAGCCGGAAAAACCACTGTGGCCCTCCACCGTCTGGCCTATCTCCTTTACCAATACCGGGATTCACTGAAGGGCTCCGATATATGCATTATTGCTCCGAACAAATTGTTCCTGGACTACATTGCAGAAGTCCTTCCGGACTTGGGTGAGGATCAGGTGGTCCAAACCACTCTGGAGGATATTATTTTAAAGGAGCTTAAAATAAAACGCTGCCGCTGGAACAAGGATGAGATTTTGGAGTCCGTCCTGGAAGCCAATCAAACGACCGGACGATTGAATGCCGAGTTATCAAATCTGAAAGGCTCGCTCCGCTTCAAAGCCTTTCTCAGCGCAATCTGTTCGGATTACGAAATGAGCCATATGGGGGAGGGACCCATCCAGGTTCATGAAGTCACCCTGTACAGCGAAGAGGAGCTGCAAAGACTTTTCAAAACAGATTTAAAGTACCTGTCGGTCTTTCACCGGCGCAGGGAAATGGAAAAATACTGCTTAAAGAATCTGAAGCAGCGGTCAACCGAGGCAGAAAAACTAATCACCGATCGCTTTGACCGGAAAATCAAGGGCATCAAAAACATCTACCGGGATGATGAAACTACCATGCGGATAAGGATCACCGAAACCTATGACGGCAGGGATGCCATCCTCAAAGGTCTCCCCAAAGCCTCTCAGGAGGCCGTCAAACAGTATTTCGCCTTATACAGGGCGGATACCCCGGCCCGCATTTATGGAGCCTACATCAACGATGAGGGGTTTTTGAACGACCATCTGGATGCTCCTCGGGCGGTCAAAGCGGAGCTGGGCAGGTTTGATCCGGAGGAACCTGAAGCGGATGACCTTGTGGCTTTGATGTATATCAATTTAATTATGAATGGTCCAAGGCAGCAGTTTGCACATCTGGTGGTGGATGAAGCTCAGGACTACAGCCCTTTGCAGATCGATATTATGCGGATGCTGGCCAAACAGGACTCCATGACCCTGGTGGGTGACTTGGCACAGGGGATCTATTCCTATCGGTCAATTTCCGACTGGAATGAGGTCCAACGAATCTTCAGCGGCGGCGCTGCCTTTTACAGCCTGACCAGAAGCTACCGGTCCACCATCGAGATCATCCAGGAAGCCAACAAAACCCTGGCGGCCATGGAAATGGACCTGCCATTGGCCATACCCGTCCTCCGTCACGGCATGGTACCGGACAAGCGCATTTGGAGGAATGTGGCTGAGTTCGTC
>CAZOTM010000399.1:0-1919 GCA_964582675.1 uncultured Clostridiaceae bacterium | reverse complement strand
CCGCTGCCGTGGTGTCAAGGGCAGTTCCCGCCGTCGTTTGTCCGGCAGCGGTTGCCCCGTTGGTGGTGGTATTTGCCGGCGTACAGCCTGACAGAGTCAGCATCAGGGCAACGGTCACTGTAATAATTTTCCGCATTTTTTTCAATTTGGTTTCCTCCATTGGTCGATTGGTTCCTGCGTCGGGCAAAGTAGTCATGCGTCGGGCAAAGTAGTAGTGCGTCGGGCTAAGTGTTCCTGCGGATGTCGATGTAGTCATTTTTGTTCACTGAAACAGCTTGAAAGGTGGCCATATGGGTGATGGTATGGACCGCCAGCTCCATGATATCCATGGCGATGGGGCAGCCTGAACCTTCCCCCAGCCGCATCCCCAGGTCCAAAACCGGCTGGAGGCTTAAGCTTTTCTCCACGATAACAGCCCCCGGCTCCTTTGACCGATGGGAGGCAAAGCCGTAGTGCAAAACCGCCTGGTTAAAAGAGGCTGCACTGATCAGGGCAGCCATGGCGATTACCCCGTCGGTGACAAAGGGGATCCCCATTTGGGCACATTTCAAATAAGTCCCGGCCATCGCCAGAATGTCGCCCCCTGAGAGCTTGGCCAGTACATCCAGGATGTCGGTATAGGGCCGATTGATCGAAATGGCATCGGAGACCACATTTACCTTGTTCCGCCAGTCAGCTTCGGTGATCCCGGAGCCAAAGCCCGTTGCCGCCTCAGGCGGTGCTCCGGTCAGGCAGCTGATCACAGCGGCTGAGGTGGTGGTATTCCCCACCCCCATTTCACCGGCGCCGATCAGATTATAGCCTTGGTTGATCACGCTCCCGGCCGTTTCCATTCCCATCCACAGGCACCGGGCGGCTTCCTCCCGGGTCATGGCCGGACCAAGCCGCACATTGCCGGTACCGTATAAGACTTTATGGCCGGTGTGGCCCAGGATATCCTCACGGACGGCAATGTCTTCCAAAAACACCTCCACCCCATAAAACCCGGCGATTTGGGCAAGCCCCGATCCGCCCTGGAGAATGTTATGGCAAACCTTGACGGTCGTAGATACCGGATTTCTGGAGATACGTTCCGCCACCACCCCGTTATCCCCGGCGTAGACCACTACGCATTTTTTAAACGCCGGGATCCGGCCCGCAAATATTCCATACAGCCGTTCGTAGATATCTTCCAGGCGGCCCAGGGATCCCGGCGGCTTGCACAGGGAGTCATTATAATCCCTGGCTGCCTGTTTGAATTCCTCACCTGGGAGCCTGACTGCCTGGCAGACTTGCCCGATTCCTTCTTCCAAATCGCCTTGCGCCGAAAACCCTAAGTGGGGATATAACCCAGAATTACCCTCTGTCATCTCGCCTCCGCAATTGAAAAAGCAGCAGGTTTATTTTACCTACTGCTTATCTGTTATTACACAAAATATCACCAATGGTATTTTCCGCCCGAAAACTTTTAAAGATACAATGAAGGCAGGTCTCCTGGCTTATGCTTCCTCCTCCCTTAACCTTCCCCGAAAAATCGAGTGGTCTTTTAAGTTCGTCTGCAATTACAGTAGCGGGGGCTGCTGCGGACTTACCGCATTCCCTTTTCACCTATGCAACATAGGCACCTTCGCTGTTGGTTATTCAGTTATGGGAAAATCATAAGCCCATTTCGGGTCAAAGTCAATCCTTCTGTTTTTTATCCGGGTCCAACCCATTGGCCAGCAAAAAGGATCGAATGCCGGCGGTTGCATCCAGGAGCTCGGATACGGACTTCTGGTCGGACAGCTTGTCGATGATCAATGCCAGGTAAGAGGACAGGTCAACCTTGGAGAACCACTGGGCGTTCATAACTTCAGGTGAGATGTAGCTTAAATTGGTGCAGAACACCTTGTCGATGATCCCCTGGTCATAAAATTTCTGGAACTTGATGAGCCCTTCGG
>CAZOTM010000398.1:0-1928 GCA_964582675.1 uncultured Clostridiaceae bacterium | reverse complement strand
TAGATAACTGCGGTTTTCATTCGTTTCCTCATTTCTGTCAGATGGGTAATGGATCCCTTTATGGGTAATGGACCAGTCTATGGGTAATGGACCAGTCTATGGGTAATGGACCAGTCGATGGGTAATGGACCAGTCTATGGGTAATGGATCGATCGAAGGGTAATGCATCTGTCCTGATGGATTGGGGAAGGTGATCCCTGCGCAGAGTCTCTTATGATAAAGGGCGCTATTTTCTGAAAAAGCCGGAGATCAAGCCAGCTGCCTTATTTTTGTTGACCAGCTCCACGGCTTGATACATGCATAATTCATGACAGCACATACATCCGATACAGGCCGAATAATCAATTTGCTTTGTGGCTTTGTCAATGGCATGTACCGGGCAGCTCTCCACGCACGTGTTGCATTTTCGGCATTTTTCCAGATTGACCTTTGGCCGTGTATCGAAAAAATCAATCACCTTAACCAGGACTTTGCCGCTCCGCTTCCCTGATGATTTGAAACGCCTGGGCAGTTTAAAACCATCCAGATGGGGGACTTGGTCATAATCGCCGGCAATGTTAATGTTTTTCAGCCAACTTTCTCCCAGATTGCGTTGCCGGGCTGTTTCCAGTATGGGTACATCTTCAACCGCCATCCCCGCCATGCTTGCTGCCACCGTATCCAAGGCCAGGGGATCTTCGCTGACCAGGATCTTATCCGCCGGATAAATGCTGCCGGCGGTGGGGCCTTCTCCCTGCATGGCCAGAATTCCATCCATGATGTGAAGTGAGATGGCAGTCGCTTTGTGGATATCGCAGATGATTTCCCCGAAATCCCCCGGATTGGGAGCCATTTTATGGTATTTGGCCTTCTTCAACCCCGGTATGCAGCCAAACAGGTTTTTGACCGCACCGGTATATACCTGGGCCGAATGGGTTTTCAGTTTCGGCAAATTAATGACCACATCCGCGTCAAACATGGGCTTGGCGATATGCATCGTTTCCTCACACCGGCTTTCCGGGATTACGGAGACGACACCCTCCCGGTCAAAGTTCTTGATTTGGGCGCCTTCTTCGGCTGAAACCCGCTCGTATCCGGCCACCTTGAAGCTCTGGGCAGTGGGCGCGATTCCCGCAATGGCTCCCCCTGAGCTGTCACCGATCCAGACGGTACAGTGTTTGCCCTTGAGGATCAGCACCATCGCCCTGACAAATTCTGAGTGGGTGATGGACGCCGACTCGGAGGTCTTCGGCCCAATCAGATTCACTTTCAGGAGAACTTTATCCCCTGCTTTGACATATTTATCCCAGCCGCCAAGGATCTCAACGGCAGTGTTGATTTTACCAATCAGGGTGTCCAAATCATAGCTTTTGCATTCCTGAATAACTACCTTAGTCATAAAATTTCCCTCGATTCAATGGTATCGGCACTTCTTAAATCCTCGGAGCAGATCACTTCGAAGGGTTTAATGGCTGCTTGTTTCTTTTCCTTCATTGATGGTTGGCCTAATTCGAGTGTCACTATTAGGATAATTTTTTTTATTTCCAGTGTTTTAAAAGTTCCAGTGTTTAAAGTTCTATGTCTTCAAGTTCTTGTGTTCTTACATTGTTTGTGTTTTCGGTTCTGTTTATTTCTTGTGTGTCTTCTGCACCAGATCCGCCGCCAGCTTGCCGGTTATGATGGAAACCGGCAACCCGGAGGGGCTGAAGGTCCATTGTCCGCATTGGTAGACATCAGGGATTGGTGTATAGACGGCATTTGTAATTTTTTTGAATCGGTTTTCAGCCGGTAAAACCGGATTGGTAAACGACCAGCCTGTGATAGCGCCTTCAAAGTTTTGGGTTGCCGTCTCAATCGTCAGGGGAGTAGCGCACATACTGAAGAGAATGGAGTTCTCGATCCCGGGGAGCAAAGAGTTCTCCAGGACACGGATGATCTCTTGTGTGGCA
>CAZOTM010000397.1:0-1929 GCA_964582675.1 uncultured Clostridiaceae bacterium | reverse complement strand
ACACCTTGACTATAATCAATAGTGCATGGAGCGTTAACTCAGCTGGTAGAGTGTCACCTTGACGTGGTGGAAGTCACAGGTTCGAGTCCTGTACGCTCCACCATGCAAAAATCCGAACGAAGTTCTTAAAGACTTTGGTTCGGATTTTTTATTTGTCCATTTATGAAAAAACATTCAAGATCATTCCGGGATTCTCAAACAATCAGGCAGCGAGCCTAGGGCTACTTATTGATGAAGTAAACCCCCAGGATACAGATCGCCACCCCCAGAACCTTCGTCCAGGTGATGACTTCTTTGTAGAGGAGAAGGCCGGTCAGAAGCAATGCGATGGCCAGAAAAACACTCTGCACCATATGGCCCGTATTAATCTCCCAACCGATTTTGTACATGTAGATGGTGCCGATTTCCAAGCCAACAATGGCAATGCCCAGGGCAAGGGATGTCCAGTTGAGGAGACGGTATTCTCTGATGAGACTGCCATTGGGGGTAAACAGGAAAAACATCCCGGCGGAAGCAATCCCGGCGATGATGTAAGTGATCGTCAGGGAAGCAAAGGGGCTGACGCTCCCCGGCATGGATTTGGCGCAAATATGGTAAAACACATTGGAGACCACCACGACAGCAATGGGCCAGTAAATACTCATGAACATCTCTCCTCGATATGAAAACATTACTTTTTGAAGGCTCTGATCAATCCCAGTTGCATTTAGGAGCGGTTTAAATCGATCAGAATGCCATATTATAGCATATTTGCCCATCATCCCGGAATCATCAGCTGAGGAATTATCTCCGGAGCTGAATCCGAGCCGAATCCGACAGATCCGCTGAAAACGCATGGGATTAGGGCGGACCGGATCTTAGAATAGCGGAGCTTGAGTGAAAATCATTCAAAAAAAGTCAGACATGCTGGCTTCCGGCTGGATCTGGCAATAATCATTCTTCACAGTCGCAACAGGGAAAGAGGAGGAAATCTCCACAGAATCACTTTCACTTCGAATTGGATGCCAATCGTGATAAACTCAAGGTAGGAATTGTCAAATTAACCAGAAGATCAGGGGATTTTCGGGGAACCAGACAAAAATTCGATCAACCACAGGAGGCAATGGCCATGTTGTTGTTATCAAGAGAGGATATTAAAAAGGTGTTTTCCATGGAGGATGCCATCGCAGCCGACAAGCAGGCATTTGTGATGGTATCGGAAGGAAAAGTTGCAGTGCCGCTGCGTACCAGCATTCCGGCGCCCAAATATGACGGCACTTTTCTGTTCATGCCAGCCTATGCGGAGGGGATGGACACCGCATCGCTGAAAATCATCAACATTTTCCCCCACAACATTGACAACGGGATCCCCTCAGCCCCTGCGGAGGTTTTGTTGATCGACGGGAAAACGGGGGTAGTCATCGCGGTATTGGATGGGACCTATGTCACCCAGCTTCGGACCGGGGCAGCTTCGGGCACGGCCTTTGACATCCTGGCCAAACGGGATTGTAAAATCGGGGCTTTAATTGGGACGGGCGGACAGGCTGCCACCCAGCTGGAAGGCATGCTGGCAGCCAGGCAGCTCGAAGTGGTCCGGGTCTATGATTTAAATTTTGAGCGCACCGAGCAGTTTGCCGCCAGGATGGAGGCGGAACTGAAAAGTTACGGGGCCAGGATCATCCCGGTAAAAACGTCGGATGAAGCCATTGACAATGCGGATCTCCTGATCACCGTCACCCCCTCCACCAAACCGGTGTTTGACGGCACTAAAATCAAAGCCGGGGCGACCATCAGCTGTGTGGGGGCTTACCAGCACCATATGCAGGAAATGGATCCGGCGATCCTGCCCCGGGCAGCCAAGATCTTCTTTGATTCCCAGGAAGCCGTCCTGTCCGAATCCGGCGACATTCTGATCCCCCTGGAACAGGGCATCATTACACTGGCTGATCT
>CAZOTM010000396.1:0-1935 GCA_964582675.1 uncultured Clostridiaceae bacterium | reverse complement strand
GCCGGAGATCCTGGCGGTCACCAACATTTATCAGGACTCCTACAAACGCAACGCCCACACCGATTTTATCAGAGACATCATTGCCCGGAGCTTCCCCAAGGGGACCAAGCTGGTATTGAACGGGGATGACCTCATCTCCTCCACCATGGGACCTGACAATCCCCGGGTGCTGTTTGGCATCGACCCTCTCCCCGGAGAAGCCGAGCAAAAGAGTTCCCGCCTCAAAGACCTGGTCTACTGCCCGGTCTGCGGTGAAAAGCTGGTTTGGGATTTTGTTCGCTATCACCACATGGGGCGGGCCCACTGTGATGCCTGCGGTTTTAAAAACGGCGAGATCAAGTACCGGGTGGTGGACTGTGATTTTGACCAGATGGAATTCACTTTGCTGGAGGGAGACGCCCAATACAAGGTGCCCTTATCCCTGCGCAGTGTGGAAGGGATCTACAACCAGCTCACCGCTTTTTCCGTATTGCGGGAATTCGGCATGGAACCCGATGAGATCATTACCGCCATGAGGGGCCTTCGGGTCGTTGAATCAAGGTTCAACTCCATGGAGAAAAACGGCAAGCGGATCTGCCTGATTGCCGCCAAAGGGATCAACCCCATCGCCAATTCCCGGGTCATCGATGCGATCAGGAACTCAAAAGGCAAAAAGACCGTGATCATCATGAATGACAACTCGGTTCGACGGATTTACTCGGAGATGTTCTCCTGGATCTATGATACGGATTTTGAATGTTTGAATAATGAAGATCTGAATAAGCTCATCTTTGCCAGCTGGAAATGCCAGGACTTTAAGGTCAGATGCCTCCTGGGCGGTTTCCCGGAAGATAAACTCATCGCCATCCCCGATCACCGGGAGACCGCCGATTATGTGGATGCCAATGCCTGGGAGGATGTCTATATCCTCCATGACATCGAAGGCCTCAGCATTGAGCGGGCTGCCAAAGTTCGGGATGAAATCTTTGCCAGAATGGAGACCGTCCAATGACCATCGAAATCCTTTATTCCGATTTCCTGTTATATGGGGACCGGGGCAATGTGGAATACCTCGAAAAAACCTTTGGATCCGAAAACATCGTGAAAACGGAGATCAATGATACCCCTTATTTTACGGAGCATCCCGTGGACTTCATCTATATGGGGCCCATGACCGAACATCAGCTGCAGCTGGCCACGGACCGGCTCTCCCCCCACCGGGACCGGCTGAAGGACCTGATGGAAGGCGGCACCTACTTTTTAGTAGTCAACTCCGCCCTGGAGATCTTCGGAGACTACATCGAGGTGGAGAACGGGGTTCGGTTAAAGACCTTAAAGCTCCTGCCCTTCACCACGAAACGCAATATGCGGGACCGCCACGATGTGGCAGTGCTGGGAACCTATGGGGATCTGAAAATTATGGGCTACGATGCTCGCTTCACCGAGCAGTACGGCAATGAGACGATGCCCTTCCTCCAAGTGGAACGGGGCCACGGCTTCAACCGCAAAAGTAAATTAGAAGGGATCCACTACAAAAACTTCTTCGGCACCAACCTGATGGGGCCGATCCTGGTCATCAATCCCCCCCTCATGAAACTGTTCAAACAGGCCCTGGCCGGCAATGGGGATCTTCCCTTTGAAAAGGACGCCATGGAAGCCTACCAGATCCGCCTCAATAAATTCAGCAATGAGAAAGAATTCCTGAAGCAATAATAATAACCAACAAAACACCAACGAGGCAAAAAAATTGACCGTTTGAAGTCTCTGAGTCCATTTACGAGACCTCAATTCCCCTTTAGAAAAGGCAAAGACCGGTGATCGCCATCACCGGTCTTTGCTCTTTCTAAATTACTATTTTTCTGAATTCACAACCACATTTGACTCGCTTCGTTCACTGATCCAGTGAAGTTATCCACCACCTGAGTTTGGGAGTTGAATGTTTCAAAGCCCTTGAAG
>CAZOTM010000395.1:0-1953 GCA_964582675.1 uncultured Clostridiaceae bacterium | reverse complement strand
AAAACCTTTAAAGAAGTTAAAAAATATCTGAAAATCGCAGATGGTCTGCTGGACCTTAAAGCCGGCCGGGTGGATGCAGTAATTACCGACAATGTGGTGGGCGCTTACTATATGAAGGCCGATGCAGCCAGCTATGTCATGCTGGAGGAGCTTTATGCAGCCGGTCCGGTGGGCATCGCGATCCCCAAGAACTCGCCGAAGCTGAAGGCTGAAGTGGACAAGATCCTGGATGAGATGATGACCAACGGAAAAATGGCTGAAATCTCCATTAAATGGTTTGGTAAGGATATTTTCAAATAATTCAAAAAATTTGGGAATTAGTTCGAAAAATTTATACTGAAAAAAAGTATACGGGAGGATAAATTGATACAATTTCTGCAAGATTATGTAGCTTTTTTTCCTAGAATTCTGAGTGGAGCGCCTATGTCGCTCCTTCTGACTGTAATAGGAATAAGCTTTGGAACGGCCATCGGGATCGTCATGGCATTGATGAAAATATCAAAGAATCGTTTGTTGAGCGCTATAGCGTCCTTCTATACCTGGGTATTGAGAGGCACGCCGATGATGGTCCAGCTCTACTTTTTGTACTTTGGACTGCCAAGTGTCGGTGTCAACCTAAAACCCTTGATGGCGGCAGGGATCGGGCTATCCCTGAATATCGGAGCCTACATGGCGGAAATCATCCGGGGCGGGATCCAGGCCGTTGACAAGGGCCAGTTTGAAGCGGCCCATGCCTTGGGCATGAACTTCGGTCAGACCATGAAACGGATCATCATCCCTCAGACCGTGCGGATCATCATGCCCTCAGTGGGCAATGAATTCATCACCCTGCTGAAGGATACTTCTCTGGTTGCCGCCATCACCATGACGGAGATCCTGAAGGTCACTTATGAAATATCCTCGGCGACCTTTAAAGCCATACCAGCCTTTGCTGTAGCTGCCACACTCTATTTGGCGATGACGACCATACTGACATATGTGTTCAACAATCTCGAAAAGAAAATGTCGGTTTATTAGGAGGAAGATATGTCAGAATACAGCAATAATCCAACCATGGTGGAAATAAAGAATCTAACGAAAAAATTTGACGAGTTGACGGTGTTTGAAAACCTGAATTTTTCCGTCAAGAAAAATGAGGCAGTTTGCATCATCGGGGCATCCGGCTCCGGAAAAAGTACCCTCCTAAGATGCCTCAACAACCTGGAAACCCCTACTTCGGGCCAGATTTTTATCGAGGGCCAGGAGCTGATTCCGGGCAATAAGGAGTCGGTGAAAAGCGCCATCCGAAAAGTCGGTATGGTATTCCAGAACTTCAACCTGTTTCCCAATATGACGGTGATTGAGAATGTCATCGAAGCCCCAATTACCGTAAAGAAGCTGTCCAAGGCTGAAATCATGCCGGAGGCGGAAGAACTGTTGAGAAAGGTGGGTCTGTCCGACAAGCGGGATCAATACCCTTCCAAACTCTCCGGCGGGCAAAAGCAGAGAGTGGCCATCGCCCGGGCCTTGGCCATGAAGCCGCAAATCATGCTGTTTGACGAGCCGACTTCTGCCCTGGATCCTGAACTGGTGGGAGAAGTACTCCAGGTCATGAAGGATCTGGCTTATTCGGGATTGACCATGCTGGTTGTTACCCACGAAATGAGCTTTGCCAGGGATGTATCCGACCGAGTCATTTTCATGGACAAGGGCAAGATCGTTGAGGATACCACCCCCGAAATCATGTTCACCAACCCGGAAAACCAACGGACGAAAGAGTTCCTGCGAAAGTATATTTCACAAACCAAGTAGGGCATCAAGAAAGACCCCATGACAAATTGGGCAGCCAATTATTCATGATGTCATTCAACCAATCAAACCAGAAAAATCCAGTCATTTGACGAAGTGAAAGCCCCGACTCAATAAAAAATGTTGAGCCGGGGCTTTCACTCGATCCTCGGAGCACCTGGCCTG
>CAZOTM010000394.1:0-1962 GCA_964582675.1 uncultured Clostridiaceae bacterium | reverse complement strand
GCATTAGCCAGAGGGGCCTATGAAGCCGGCGTTAAATTTGCCTGTGCGTATCCTGGGACACCAAGTACGGAAATTATGGAAAACACTGCCCTTTATACGGGGGATATCGTTGCCGAATGGGCCAACAACGAAAAGGTCGCCTTCGAAACGGCCGCCGGAGCTTCCATCGCCGGTGCCAGAGCCTTTGCTTCCATGAAGCATGTGGGCGTCAATGTGGCGGCAGACCCCCTCATGACCTTTGCCTATATGGGCGTCAACGGCGGGTTTGTTTTGATCAGCGCCGATGAACCGGGCCAGCATTCCTCCCAGAACGAGCAGGACAACCGGAATTATGCCAAATTCGCCAAGATCCCCCTCATCGAGCCCAAGGATTCCCAGGAATGCAAGGACTTTATGATGAAAGCCTTCGATATTTCCGAGATTTTCGATACCCCCGTATTATTGCGGGTCACCACCAGAGTCTGCCATTCCAAGGGCATCGTGGCAACGGGGGAGAGGCATGAAGTCGGGATCAAACCCTATAAAAAAGATACCAATCGCTTTATGACCGTTCCTGCCCATGCCGTCAAACTCCGGGTTAAGGTGGAGGAACGGCTGCAGCGGCTGAAGGCGTTCACGGAAACCACGGACATGAACCGGATCGAATGGAATGACCGGCAGATCGGGGTCATTGCCTCCGGACAATGCATCGACTATGCCCATGAGGTCTGGGGGGATACGGTCTCCTATCTCAAGTTGGGCTTCACTTACCCCCTGCCGGACAATCTCTTCCGGGAATTCTGCGAAGGCTGCTCAACGGTTTATGTCCTGGAGGAAAATGACCCCATCTTAGAAGAGCATGCCCAGCAGCTCGGTTATGCCGTCCACGGCAAGGACACGTTCCCGCCCTATGGTGAAATGACCCCGGATGTTATCCGGGAGGCAGTTTTTGGGAAAACCCGGGAAATCATCGACTATGACAAAACCAGCGTCATCGATCGGCCTCCCTCACTCTGTGCCGGCTGTCCCCACCGGGGATTGTTTTATGAACTGGGCAAGCTCAAGGATGTCATGATCACCGGCGACATCGGCTGCTATACCTTGGGCTATACCGAACCTTATTCCGCCATGGATATGAACCTGTGCATGGGGGCGGCCTTCTCCACGGGACACGGCGCCCAGCGGGTCTTTGATATGGTGGAGGGGAACACCAAACGGGTGGTGGCTGTCATGGGTGACTCGACTTTCTTCCACAGCGGTGTGAATTCCCTCATCAATACGGCGTATAACGGCAGCAACACCATCAATTTGATCCTGGACAACCGGATCACCGGCATGACGGGGCACCAGGACAATCCCGGCTCCGGCTATTCCCTTCAGGGCAAACCGACGAAAATCCTGTCCATCGAAGCCATGGTCAAAGCCTGCGGCATCGAGGACGTGGTGACCGTCAATCCCAATGATCTGACGGCGGTGAAAAATGCCCTGCGCTGGGCAAAGAGCCTGGAGGCAGCATCCGTCATCATTACCAGATGGCCCTGTGTATTAAAGAAGCTCCATGACGAGGAGCGCCTGGAGTTTGTCGATGTCTTCCGGGGCAAATGCTTTGTTGACCAGGCTAAGTGCATCGGCTGCCGGGCCTGTACAAGAACGGGCTGTCCGGCCATCGAATTTGATTATGAAAACAAGAAGTCGTTTATTTTAAAGGATTCCTGTGTCGGCTGCACGGTCTGTCTCCAGGTCTGCCCGGTGGGTGCCATCGGCAAGGAGGAAACACGGTCATGACAAAATCCATTCTTTTAGTTGGTGTCGGCGGACAGGGGACGATCCTGGCCAGTAAGCTCCTGACCCTGGGGTTAATGGAAGCCGGTTATGATGTCAAAATGAGTGAGATCCATGGCATGAGCCAGCGGGGCGGCTCGGTGTCTTCCCAGGTCCGCTACGGCGACAAGGTCAGTTCTCCCGTCATTGAAAAGGGCGGGG
>CAZOTM010000393.1:0-1975 GCA_964582675.1 uncultured Clostridiaceae bacterium | reverse complement strand
ACTCTGCCTGACCGGTTTGATACAGGTCATTTCCCTCCGCATCCATGAGGACTGTGACGGGCAGATCTTCCACATAGATCCGCCGGATGGCTTCCGTCCCCAGTTCTCCGTAGGCAATTACCTCCGACCGTTTCACCGCTTTCCCGATGGTGGCGCCCAATCCGCCGATGGCTCCAAAGTAGACCGCCTTGTGCGCTTTGATGGCTTCGGCCACCTCCGCGCTCCGGCAGCCCTTCCCAATCATGCCCCGCAGGCCCCGTTTGAGGAGGGCCGGGGTATAGACATCCATGCGGGAGCTCGTGGTGGGACCGGCTGAGCCGAAGGCTTGACCGGGTTTGGCCGGGGTCGGGCCCACGTAGTAAATGATTTGGTCCGCCACGTCAAAGGGCAGGGGTTCGCCCTTGGCCATGGCTTCGGCCAGCTTCTTGTGGGCTGCGTCCCGCCCCGTATAGATCGTTCCCGTGATCAGCACGATATCGCCGGCTTTCAGCGCCAGGGCGTCCGCCTCCGTAAAAGGGACCGTTATCCGTTTTTCCATTTGCGCCCCTCCTTACAGGGTGATTTCCTTATGCCGCGTGGCATGGCAGTTGATATTCACCGCCACCGGCAATCCGGCGATATGTGTCGGGTAGACCTCGATGGCGACGCCCAGGGCAGTGGTTTTTCCCCCGTAGCCCTGAGGACCGATCCCCAGATGGTTGACCGCCTCCAACAGCTCCGCCTCCATTTGCGCATAAGCTGCCGACTGGTTCGGCTGATCCAGGGGCCGCATCAAGGCCTGTTTGGCCAGGGCGGCCGCCTTGTCAAAGGTCCCGCCGATCCCCACCCCCACGACCAGGGGCGGACAGGCATTGGGGCCGGCTTCCCGGCAGACCTTTAAAATAAACTCCACCACCCCTGCCCGCCCATCGGAGGGCTTCAGCATTTTCAGCTGGCTCATATTTTCCGAACCGAAGCCTTTGGCAGCCACGGTGATTTTCAATTCGGATCCGGGCACCATCCGAAGATTGATGACCCCCGGGGTATTATCGCCAGTATTGACCCGCTCTATGGGATCGCCCACCACAGAGCTTCGCAGATAACCATCCTGATAGCCCTGGCGGATGCCCTCATTGACTGCGTCCTCAATATAGCCCCCCGTAATATGGACCTCCTGGCCGATCTCCAAAAACACCACCGCCATGCCGGTATCCTGGCACATGGGCAGGGATTCAGACCTGGCCAGCTCCGCATTGCTGATGATCCTGCCCAGGGTGTCTTGGGCGAGGCGCCATGGTTCATCCGCCCTGGCATTGACCAGGGCTTGTTCAACATCCGCAGGCAGCTCGTAATTTGCCTCCATCACCATTTGCCTGACCGCTTTGGTAATTGTTTCCGCCTTGATTTCTCTCATATCCATCTCCTGCTCCATCGGTAAACTAAAAGGTCATCCCGGCTTTTTGCCATGTGCTCCCAATCTCTTGAATAAATCCTGATTCAACCCTGGTTAGATCTTGATTAAGTCTTGGTTAGGTCCTGGTTTGGTCCTGACTCTTGCCTGGACGCTATTTCCTACGGCCGGCCAGGGCCACCACCCGATTCATTTCATTATTGACCAGCATATAGCCCTCATCCACACCCATTCCCGGCTTGGCCAGACATTGGCTGGCGCCGCAGGCCATTGCCACGTTGGTCAGGATCTCCGCCGACCGGCCGGTTTCGTTGCAGGTACCGCCGCAGTAGGATCCCTTGCCCGTCCGCCGGCAGTATAACAGGGCTTCGATGGTATTGTTGATGCCGCCCAGATCAGGGGTTTTAACCTGCAGCATGTCCCCGGCGTCACCGTCGGCAAAATCTATGACATCCTCCAAAGTATTGCACCATTCATCGGCCACGATCTCCGTATCAGAACCCAAGCTTTTCAGCTCCGCCCGGATGGTTTTCAGGGCTTCCATCTGAGCCTGTCTTTCTTCCACATCCACCGGCCCTTCGATCC
>CAZOTM010000392.1:0-1981 GCA_964582675.1 uncultured Clostridiaceae bacterium | reverse complement strand
TGAACAGGAGATAGCCCAAAAGGCCGGTCATGACCGGGGAAAAGGAATAGATCAGGAAGGTCACCCGGGAGCCGATATTTTTAACGGCGGCCATTAAGAAGGTATCGCCCACAGCAAAGCCGATCAAGCCGGAAGACAGCAAAGCTGCCCAGGCTTCCGGGGAAACCCCGGCGGGCAGAAGGGTGCTGCCCAGGAGGAGGATAAGGCAGGTGAGGGCCACAAAGCCGAGGGATGTCCTTAAAAAATTGATAGCCATGGAGGTCAGCTTGGTGCCGTGCTTTTCCATCACCACCGTATTGACTGACCAGGCAGTGGCCGCTAAAATGGCTGAGATTTCTCCGATGTGGTTCAAAATAAAATACCTCGCAGCGTCAGGGACGGATCCGTCCTTAAGTAGTAAAAAAAATCCGGGGGTATGAAGCCTCCGCCGGATTTTTATGAAGAAATTTTTGGTTCAATTTGGGTTGATTTCATTTGGAGTGGATTGACATAAATGGATCGATCAAATGCCCTTCAAAACTTTTCGGGAAGCCAGGACCACCGGCACGGTAAGGATAGCAGCCACCACCGCTTCCAGGGTCACGTTCACGGTGAACAGCGCAGCCAGGATCCCCGTTAAAAGATTGCTGCCCACGCCGGTGGGATCGTTGATGCCCAGGGCGATGAACAAGGCGGTGATGACGATGATGGAGTGGAAGAAGCTGGATAGGAAAGCGGTGATCCCGATTTTGGCCCCGTCCTTAAGGGAGGTCTTTTTGACCAGGTTGTAGATCACGATGATGGCTACCCCGAATATCACCCGGGGAACCACAGAGATCATGGGATTGGTAAACAGGACATCCAGGGGGGTGGATCCTCTGGTCAGGGCTACGAACAGGGAGCTTAAGCCAAAGGTCAGTGAAAATAACAGGGCCGAATTAAAGCCCAGCAGGATGGCGCCGATGATCACAGGGATGTGCACCAGGGTCACGGCGATGGGGGGCACCTGGATGAAGCCCAGGAAGGGCACCACCGACATGATGATGATGATTGCCATGATAAAGCCGTTATAGACCATCTTTTTTGTTTTCTTACTCCGGTTTTCCATTGCTGTACTCCTTTAAGGCTATCTCAAATAGTCCTTCATTGATCAAATCCGGGTTGTATTCGTAGCCATGGAGATCCTTATAGAGATTGATATAACCGCCGGTGAGGACCGTCTGGCAGGGTCTGCCCACTTCCTTTTCAACCTCTTTGGCCAAACCGATCAGGGAGAGCAGGGCTCCGTGCATGATTCCGGATTGGATGCATTCCATGGTGTTGCTGCCCATGTATTTCTTCGGTACCACCAGTTCGATCTTCGGCAAGTGGGGGATGTGCTGATGGAGGATCTCAGCCATTTCCTCGATCCCGGGCTGGATGATCCCGCCGAGGATGGTCAATGGTTTGTCAATGACACTGATCTTATTGGCCGTACCCATATCGATGATGATGGTGGGCTGGTGATATTGGGCCACTGCCGCCACTGCGCCGGCGATGAAATCCGCACCCAGCTCCCGGGGATTGTCCAGATCGGCCCGGATGTCCACCGTATCGGTATTCACATTGATGACCGGGCATTGAAACAGCTCCTCCAGGAGCTCCACCAGCATATCCGTAATATTGGGCACGACACTGGATAAGACAGTGATCTCAATGGTTCCGATCAAATTATCGAGGAGGTGCTGATAGTATTCGGCATAGTATGATCTATGCCGTTCCCGAAGGCTGGCCAGTCGGTCCTTAAAGACGATTTTTCGATTTTCATCGTAAACGATGGTAACGATATTGCTGTTGCCAGCATCGATTGTTAAATACATCCGGTTATCTCCTCCATATTGTATAATCATTATAGCAAACTGAAATCAGAAAGGTTAAACAACAAGGTTACACAATTCGATTCTGCATAAATATTGGTTAGGGTGTCAAAACTTGTAAACTCGAATTAAATGGTCTTATCACC
>CAZOTM010000391.1:0-1998 GCA_964582675.1 uncultured Clostridiaceae bacterium | reverse complement strand
CAGGCGATGGCATCCCCTTCCCGCAGCTCGATGGCTTCCGTATCCGTGGTGGATCGGGTGTAGCTCTTGACGGGGATCTTTTTCATGAAGCCTTCCCTGGAAATGGTCACCATGGAGTCCTCCACGACGATCAGTTCGTCATGGGTGATTTCCGCCAACTCTTCGTCATCGATGATCACCGTCCGGCGGGGATTGGCAAATTTCTTTTTGATTTCCTGAAGTTCTTTTTTGATCAGCTTGAGGAGAGTCTTCTCGTCATTTAATATCCCCCGGAGCTTCCCGATCAGAGCCTCCAGTTCGGCGCTCTCCTTAATGAAGGCGTTCATTTCCAGACCGGTCAGCCGGTAAAGCATCAATTCCAGGATGGCCGTGGCCTGGACTTCTGTGAAGCCGAACTGTTCCCGAATGTTCTTATTGGCATCGGACTTGTTTTTGGAAGCCCGGATGGTCTTTAACAGTTCATCCATGACATCGATGGCTTTCATGAAGCCCTGAACGATATGGTAGCGTTTCTCAGCGCTTTCCAGTTCCCGCTGGGTACGCCGGGTCACCACTTCCTTTTGGTGGGCCACATAGGCGCTGAGCATCCCTTTCAGGCCGAAGGTTTTCGGTTTGCCTCCGTCGATGGCCACCATATTAAAGCTCAAATTGCTCTGCAGATCCGTCTTTTTGAGGAGGTACTTGAGAATCTTTTCCGCATGTTCCTCCGAGGTGTTGCGCCGCATTTCCACAACGGCCCGAATGCCGCCCCGGCCGGATTCATCCCGGATCTCGGCGATGGCCTCCAGAGCTTTTTGATGACGCTTGTCCCCCGTCAAATCGGAGATCGTCTGGACGATCCTCGCCTTGTTTTTCCTATAGGGAAACTCCGAGATCACAATGGCATACCGGCCGTTCTCCAGCTTCTCCACCCGGCACTTGGCCCGGAGGACTGCCTTGCCCTCCCCCGTCTCATAGGCGGCGATGAGGGCCTCCCGGCCGATGACATAGCCCCCGGTGGGGAGATCCGGCCCCTTGATATGCTCCATCAGTTCCAAGGTGGTGGAGCCGGGCTTATCGATCAAGGCACAGGTCCCGTCAATGACCTCCCCCAGGTTATGGGGCGGGATGTTCGTGGACAAGCCGACGGCGATCCCAAAGGAGCCGTTGACCAGAAGATTGGGGAATCGGGCGGGGAGAATGGTGGGTTCCATTTCAATATCCGCATAGTTGGGTTGAAAATCCACCGTCCCCATCTCAATGTCCCGCAGGAGCTCCATGGCCATGGGAGACAGCCGCGCCTCCGTATAGCGCATGGCGGCCGCTGAATCCCCGTCGATGGACCCCCAGTTGCCCTGGCCCTCGATGAGGGGTTCCCGGGTGGAGAAGCTTTGAGCCAGGATGGTCATGGCATCGTAAACGGAGGAGTCCCCGTGGGGATGGAACTTACCCATGATATCTCCCACGATCCGGGCGGATTTATAGTAAGGTTTGTCCGGAGTGGCCTTCAGGAGATACGCTCCATACAAGATCCGCCGGTGGACCGGCTTTAGGCCGTCCCGGACGTCGGGCAGGGCCCGGTCTTTGGCCACCTCCACCGCATAGGGCAGGTAGTTGTCCGGCATCGCTTCTTCCATTGGGTAATCAATGATGTTTTGATCAACCGGAATTGTTTTCTTTGCTGCCATATTTTACGTCTCCTCTAGAATTCCGCATAGGTGTATAAATAATTTTTTCTGGGCTCCACCACATCCCCCATGAGGAGGGAAACCATCCGCTCCGCCTTGGCGGCATCATTGATGTTGACCTTGAGCAGAGTCCTGGTTTCCGGATTCAAAGCCGTCTCCCACAATTGATCCGAATTCATCTCCCCCAGGCCTTTGTAGCGCTGAAGCTGATAGCCGGGACCGATCTTCGCCTTGCATTCCTCCAGCTCCTCGGCGGAATAGGCATAAACATAGACCTCCTTGTCTTTGGTCTTTTTAAAGACCTTGAACAGGGGGGGCTGGGCCAGATAAA
>CAZOTM010000390.1:0-2005 GCA_964582675.1 uncultured Clostridiaceae bacterium | reverse complement strand
ATGGAGGTGTTGTCGATCTCGGTGTAGAGATTCTTGTTTTTCAACACGATGGAGGTGCATTTGATCATAATCATGGAGAGGAGGGATTTGGACAGGGTGCCCAAAGGGTCCAGCATTTCACTGGTGACTTTGCCGGAAAAGGTAAATTTGCCCGCCTTTTCTTCAAAGCTAAAATTCTCCACGATGCGGTCCTCCATGGATTCCGCCGTTTTATGCTGATTCCATCTTTCCTTCAGGCCCTTCAAGACATCCCCCCTGGAGATGACCCCCATGAGCTTTTCGCCCTCAATGACCGGAAGCATATCCAGATCCTCCCACTCCATCACATGGGCGGCATAGGCCACGGTGGTTTTCGGATTGACCTGGACGGTTTTCTTCATGTGTTTTTCCAAATTATCAGCGGCTTCTTTCCCAATGATCTCCCGGGCGCCGACAAAACCCAAAAATCTTCCCTTGTCATCCAGGACAGGGATCTTATCCATCCCCGAATTCTGCACCATATTTTTCCAGTCTTCCACAGTGGACGTGGGGTGCAGGAATTTGGGCACCGGCTTCATGATATCCGCCACATAGAGGATCCTTTGCCGGATCAGGTTCTGGGAGATTGCCCGGTTGATCAGGGAGGCGATGGTAAAGGTGTCATAGGTGGAGGAGATCACCGGAATATCCAGCTTGTCCGCCATTTCTTTTATTTTGGGCGTACAGCCGAACCCGCCGGAAATCAGCACGCCGTTATTGTTTTTCAAAGCCAGGTTCTGGGCGGCTTCCCGGTTGCCCACGATCACGATCCCGCCCGGGGCAATGTATTTTTTCATGGCATCGATCTCCATGGCCCCGATGATGAATTTATAGACGGCTTTTTCGATGCCCTTGTCCCCGCCCAACAGCACCCCGTCGACGATCTTGAGGACTTCCTCATAGGTCAGGTTCTTGATTTTCTTTTCCTTGGGGCTTTCCACCCGGATGGTCCCCGCCCGGGGCAGGGTTTTTAAATAGCCTTCCTCATCGCATTCCTTGATGGCTTTGTAGGCAGTCCCTTCTGAGATCCCCAGCTCCTGGGCAATGGACCGGACCGATATTTTCCGGCCGATCTCGATGTTTTTAATGTAGTCCACCACCAGATGTACTTTAGCCATTAGTTCCCCTTCCTCTCCAATTCTTCGGCGAATTTCTCGATTTTCCGGAGGCGATGATTGACCCCTGACTTTCCAACCTTGGGGTTCAGCATATCGCCCAATTCCTTCAACGAGATCCCGGGATTGTTCATTCGGATCTCCGCCACTTCCCGAAGCTGTTCCGGCAGCCTCTGCAATCCCGTGGTTCTGGCAATCAGTTTGATCGCTTCGGTCTGCCGCACCGAGGCATTGACGGTCTTGGATAAATTGGCCGTTTCACAGTTGACCAGCCGGTTCACATTGTTCCGCATGTCCTTGATGATCCGGATATTCTCCGTTTCCAGCAGTGCATTGTGGGCGCCCATGATATTCAGGACATCGACGATCTGTTCCCCTTCCTTGATATAGACCACATAGCTGCCCTTTCTGGGAATGACCTTGGCATTGAGTTTGAAGTGTGCCAGAAGCTTCATCAGCTCATAGGCATATTCCTCGCTGTGGCTTACGAATTCCAGGTGATACTGCTTTTCGGGATCGGCCACGGAGCCGGAGCCTAGAAACGCCCCCTTGATGTAGGCCTTTTTCCGAGCCTCCCCGGTGATCAGCTGCCTGGGGATGGATACATTTAAGACGATTCCGCCTTCGACCTCCGCTAAAATGCCCATCTCCAGCAAAAATTTCCTGAAATCCGGAGAATCCTCGAAGTTGATGATGTATAAATTGTTTTTATTAAAGGACTGTGACCGGCTGATGATCAGATTGACATCCATTTTCAGAAGGTCTTTGAGGTTTTTTAAAAGGAACCTGGCCGTGGCGGCATTTTCCGTGGAGATGCGAAAGCCCTCTCTCCCCCCCGAGGACAAGGACAAGACGCCGGACACCTTCATGAT
>CAZOTM010000389.1:0-2028 GCA_964582675.1 uncultured Clostridiaceae bacterium | reverse complement strand
TGGTTTTGGTATTATAGAGCATGAACTTGATTTGATGGTCTTTGACAAAACGGCTTAGGTCGGTAAACTGATAATCCTTTCTGCCGGGGATGATTTTACCCAATCTTGGTCTGTTTTCCATATATGTGCTACCTCCGTTGGTAAATAACTGTTTAAGGGCTCAGGGCTTGTCGGCACTCTCCAGCCGTGGCAGCAGGGAGCCGATGATATGATTCATTATAGCATAGGAGAAAGGAATGATTAACATTTACATTCCCTCGCATTTACATTCCCTCGCTCCAGGCTAAATTGCCAGGACGGCGCCCACGGCCATGAGGGCCAGGGCGGCGAAAAATCGCGGACCGGGTGCTTCCTGAAATATGACAAAGGACAGGATGACACCGATGAAGGGCCCCGCGGCATACCAGGCGGAGGTTCTCGCCGCCCCCAGATCCCGCTGGGCTCGGACATAGAGAAAAATACTGACACCGTAGGAGAAAAAGCCCAATACCAGGGCGGCCCCCATATACACGAGACCCGGCAGAGGCGTGCCCGACATGGCGACCAGGGCCAGGGACCCAAGGCCCGAGCCAAGGCCTTTGATCACGACGATCTGCAGGGGATCCTTACCGGACAGCATCCTGGTGCAGTTGTTCTCCAGGCCCCAGCAGACTGCTGCGGCAAGGATCAGCAGGGAACCGGCGGAGAATTGGAGCTGGGCGGGGTCTTCCAGGGACAGGAGAATACTCCCTGCAGTGATGAAGAGTATGCCCCAGCGCAGCTTGCCGGGGATGATCTCTTTGAACAGGGCAAAGGCGATGATACTGGTGGCAACGATCTCGAAATTGTTTAACAGGGATACAGCGGCGGCACTGGTACTCATCAAACCGGTCATCAGGAGGAAGGGGGCGGCGATGTCCAGGATTACCATCCCAATGACGAAGGGCAGCTCAGCTCTGGTCAAAGGCAATTCGGTCCGCTCCGTGTTTTGTCTGACCAGGAGAGTAACTAACCCCATGCCCAGGCCGGCTCCCAGATACAAGGCGGAGGCCATGACCAGGGGATGGACATCCTTAAGGAGCAGTTTACTGACGGGTGAGCTGACTGCATACAAAAGGGCTGCCGCCAAAGCCTTTAGAATCGACAGGTTGTAAGCCTTATTCCCGGACGGGTCATTCTTTCCGGGATGACTGGCATGTATCTGGTTGTCACTCATATCAAACCTCTCTGTGAGCCAGTCAATGGATCCACCCATCGATAAAATAGACGGATCCATGAATGGATCGGCTGACTTTCTATTCCGTAATCTTAATGGAGTACATTCATTATAATCAATGATTGGTCAATGGTGCTCAAAGAGGGTCAATGATTGGTCAATGATTCGGGGAACTTATTGTTTTGGGACTTATTGTTTTGGGAGTTGATTTTTGGATTTTAATTGCTATAATTGATGGTATAACATTCCGCGATAGCTCAATGGTGGAGCACTCGGCTGTTAACCGATAGGTTGGAGGTTCGAGCCCTCTTCGCGGAGCCAATTGAATATAGCAGCTTTGATAAAGAGGAGTAGCCTTGGTTTCTTTCAAGAGAGGCGGCAGCTGGTGCAAGCCGTCAGGAAACCTCGGGGAAGGGCGCTTTAGAGCTTTATGGATATGAGACGGGCATTATGTCAAGAAGGGTGGAACCGCGTAGCAATACGTCCCTTTACTACATAAGCCCGCCTCATTTTTTTAAGGCCGGCGCAGGATGGCGGAGCATGGCAGAACGGATCAAGAGATAAAATAGACTGGGAGGGAATGACAATGGAAGACAACAAGCAAACAACCATGGATAAAATAATCGCCCTGTGCAAGGGCAGAGGGTTTGTCTACGCAGGATCGGAGATCTACGGGGGACTGGCCAATTCCTGGGACTACGGCCCATTGGGCTGCGAACTGAAAGAAAACATCAAAAAAGCCTGGTGGAAGAAATTTGTTCAGGAATCCCCCTATAACGTGGGCCTGGATTCCGGGATCCTCCTTAATTCAGAGGTCTGGAGAGCCTCGGGCA
>CAZOTM010000388.1:1794-2046 GCA_964582675.1 uncultured Clostridiaceae bacterium | reverse complement strand
TGATGTTGTGGCTGCGGTGCCGGCACTGGGCTTCGATGTCCACCGTCTTGTCCTTCAGGTGTTTTTTTATTTCCCGGGTGGAGGAGGCTTCAAACAAACTCAAGGCTGAGTAGCGCATACCCAGGTCCCCCTCCACGGTGCGTTTGGCGTAGGGTTCTTCCAGGCCCCTTAAGGTGACTCCGGTTTTTGTGGGCTCACCGTCGCACAGGGAGTGGACATCCGTGGTGGCTCCGCCGATATCCACCACGATCA
>CAZOTM010000388.1:1502-1731 GCA_964582675.1 uncultured Clostridiaceae bacterium | reverse complement strand
GCGGATCTCTTCCCGGGCCGGTTCGACTTCCAACACGTTGAGCCTGGGCATGACATTGTCGCAAACGTAGTATTCCACCTGGCGTTCGTTGAAAATCTCCCTGATCTCATCCCGGGCGCTTTTATTGCCGGCCACGATCACCGGTTTGCGGATATCCGAATCGGCGATCATCCTGGCGTTGAAAATGATGGTATCCCGGTTGCCCCCGTCGGCGCCGCCGGCCAACAGG
>CAZOTM010000388.1:0-1395 GCA_964582675.1 uncultured Clostridiaceae bacterium | reverse complement strand
GGCCGATGGCCACCATTTTCAGCCCGCCTGCGGCAGAGGAACAGGCAAGCTTCTTGACAAAAACAGCCTGCCTGCCGATTTTTTCGTATATATCCTCCAGTGCAGTCCGAAACCCGTCCATGATCCCGGTATCCACAGTGGTGATGGCTTTGGCGGTGGCGGCGATCGCTTCCTTCCCGATATCCACAGCCGTCAGCTTGGTATAGGTGCTGCCGAAGTCGATCAGGAGATAATATTCCATATTAAGCCCCCACCTCAGCAACATCATCCATTTTCAAGTCCAGTCTTAAATCACTGATGTCCTGCTCCACCGGGGTTCCCGGTTTATAGACACGGTCAAAGCCCATGTCCTTGAAGCGCTTTTCCACGCTGGGCCAATCCTGTTTGCCAACCACGATATTGCCCCCCACGTAGAGCAGGATATTCTTTAACCCCACCTCGTTGCATTTGTCCCGCATGCCCCGGCAGTCGATCTCCCCATGGCCGTACAAGGAGGACACGATGATTGCGTCGGCATCAGTTTCAATGGCCGCGTTGATGAACTCTTCCTGGGTGGATAGGACGCCGATGTTGATGACTTCGAATCCCGCCTGGGTAAAAGTATAGTCCAATATTTTATTGCCCACTGCATGGCAGTCCGCACCGATTACGCCAATGACGAGCTTCTTCTTATCCATCCGATTCTTCCTCCGGGTCTTCCCCTGGTAAAGCCTGTTTACCCTGTGATTTTCCAAATTTTCCAATATATTTCAAGTTGGTTCATTTCATGTTAGTTCATTTCATGTTGGTACATTTCAAGTTGGTGTGTTTCTTGTTGGCATATTTCATGGTGAGTTGCTTCATCGTCCCCTGGCTGGAAACCTTACAGCAGGTTTAATTCCAATAGTCTGGTCTTTAACAGCCTGACCGCACCCTCATCTAAATTATAAATGAAACTCTGGATCCGGTCTTCACTGACCATACCCAGGAGATCTTTTTTTCTCCCCGGGGAAACGATCACCACATCCTTATCCGCCACCAGGGCTTCTAATTCCGCGCTGTCCTCCGTGGTGGAGTAGGTTATGTTCAGATTCCCCAATCCGGCATTCTCCAGGGATACTTTGACCTTATCCCTGAACTCCTCGGAAATGGTGATGAAAGCAAACTTCGTATCCACCGGATATCTGGCGATTTTTACGATGGTATTCAAATCCGGATTGATCCCAACCCCCAGGACTTCTTTCCCGAAATGCTTCGTGTACTCGATGACCTCCGGTACATGATTGAAGGTTGAGACGATGACATCGGCATTGTAGAGCTTCAGCTTCGTCTCATTGCTCATTTCGATCAATTCCGAAATGGTCAGGGGCAGGCATTCCATGTTGGTGCCAGCCTTCAGCTGGGCGGAAAAATAAT
>CAZOTM010000387.1:0-2049 GCA_964582675.1 uncultured Clostridiaceae bacterium | reverse complement strand
GCAAAGGGTCCAGCTTGACTGTAGACTATATTATTTTCGGGAATTCGGGTACAACTAAAACAAGCGACCCCGAAAGAGCTCGGAAATCGCTTGTTTCATCCCCTTTCGAGGCAAATCATGGGATCAATTATAATATACACTTTCTCCCTGATGATAAAACATTTCCATGGTCTGTAGGATGTCACCACTCTCACTTTCTCACAAAAGGCCTCGATCAGGGTTTGGCTGAAACATCGCATTCAAATTCTGCCTGTGATGTATTCAATGCACAAAAAAGGACAGTTATGTCCTTTCGTTTGGTGGAGAATAGGGGATTCGAACCCCTGGCCTCTGCATTGCGAACGCAGCGCGCTGCCAGCTGCGCTAATTCCCCTGATTTTCTCAAGAGTAAAATTGGTGGGCAATATTGGACTCGAACCAACGACTTCTTCCATGTGACGGAAGCACTCTACCAACTGAGTTAATCGCCCATATTCTTAATGCTGTGTGACTTAAACAGCGTCCTAATTATATCATTTTACTGAAAAAACATCCATAGGAATTTTAAGCGATCCAGGATCCAGGATCTAGGATCTAGGATATTTTAAAAATTATATAAGGAGGAGAGGTGGGAGGCAGCGAAGAATCAAAAATACACCGTACAGGCAGTAGCGTAACCGCAATTTCCAGCAAAACTCAAAGTTTACAGCGAAACAACAGTTTTACGGTATAATATGGACATAATGGCAAAATATCATGGGAGTGACACCGTAACATATGGTCAGTATCGGCATACCCGGTGATGGGAGTGGAAATCAGCATGAAACCAGAAACAGCCAAGGAAATTTTCGAAAGGTATAACCCCGCACAGGATGTTGTGCGTTGTCCCAACGGCAGAGCCCATATCAAAAAGCTCCTGGATTCCTACGCCCGTGCAGCGGTGGAGCTTTACGGGATCATCAGCCGGGAGGAGCTACTTGAGATCTTCAACGGGCAGAACAGTGATAAGACAACAGTGGATGAGATTTATATCCTCCTGTTGCCCCTGGTGCGTAAGGATGCACCCTATGGCTTCTATAAAGACTACATTGTGGACGCTGAATTTTTTGGTGATTTCAGTGCTGCCGATAAACTCCTGGCGATCCAGGGCGGCAAACCCCGCTATATCCCCCCAAAACCAGAGTTCCTTCGGTACAGCCAGGGTGGTTACGACGACAACAGCAATCTGCTGAATCTCAGAAGGTTCCTTCTAAATGAATTTGGCCACAACGCCAAAACCGCCGCAGCCATGGATGAAATCCTGGATCAAGTTGTTTTTGGCGGTGAGTTCCACGAACTGGGTCCCCTTATGAGCCGCCACAATCTTGAATTCAGTACAGAACAACAGATGAATAAGTTCATCGAACTTGTCATGCTGGCTTCAAACAACCGGCGGCTCTGGGAAAACAAAGGACACACACCCAGCGAGCTTTTCGAGCTGACCAAACGGGAGGCGCCGGAAAAGGCAGAAACACTCCTGCAAAAGCGGACAAAAGTCGGCCGCAACGATCCCTGTCCCTGTGGCAGCGGCAAGAAATTCAAGAAATGCTGCGGCCGGTTTGATGATTCGAAAACTGCCCAGCTCAGCGCTGAGGAATGTAAGGAATTCTATGAGCTCTGGTTTGGCCTCATGGGCTACGTCAATGACCGGGAAGAAGTCATCCGTGAAAAAATCAAACCGGAGTATCCCAATGCTGTCCAAGACGACAGAATCTATCCAGTCCGGGAGGTGCTCTGGGAAAAACCGCAGCTTATCGACGAATACATCAGGGAAACCAAGCTTCCCCAGGATCAGATCGACATCCTGAAGCTCTGGCGGACAAACTTTAAAAAAGGCACTTTGATCCTTGTGGAGTATCTGCCGGACTACGCCGTGGCCGTTGGCTCTCAGGACGGTGCGGACTGCCTCTACGGGATCAAAGGCATCAGCAACTCCTTGGCCAACACTCTGCGCCGGCCCCTGCCTGCACCAGTGGAAACGGTGCTGCTGCCCTACAGGGGGAAGATCATTTATGACAGCTACCTCCAGTC
>CAZOTM010000386.1:0-2064 GCA_964582675.1 uncultured Clostridiaceae bacterium | reverse complement strand
GGGAGGTCCCCCGGGAAACATTTTTGCCCTGGGAGAACATTCGCGGGGCCTTGGCGCAGCAGCTCCATTACGTCCAAATCCATGATGACACCAGGATCCAGGTGGACTACGAAGAGCTGGCCCAGGAAAACTCCCTGAAGGGGATCTTCCTCCGGCGGATGCTGGATAAGATTTCCGGGGCGACGAAGGGAGATGATTCGGGAAGCGCCGCCTGCCTCCAAAAAGCCCTGGAATTCGGGCTGCGAGCCTTTGACGGGGAGGTGAGACTCAGTGATTATTAAAAAACTCTTCCTGGATAACTTCGGCAAGTTTGAAAACTTCGCCTTGGATCTCCCACCGGAATTTACCGTAGTCTACGGACAGAATGAGGAGGGTAAAAGCACCGTCATGGCCTTTATCCTGATGATGTTTTACGGTCATTCCGGCCGGTCAAAGGAAATCACCAGCAATCCCCGGCGGAAATACCGGCCCTGGAACGGCCGGGAGATGAAAGGGCGGATCCTGTTTTCTGCCCAAGGCACGAATTATCGCCTGGAGCGGACCTTTGGGCAAAGCAACACGACGGATGAGGTCACGATCTGGAACGAAGACACTGGGGAGAAAATTAAAACCTCCAGCAAAAAAGATCCGGGGGTGGAGTTTTTCGGCATGAGCGGGGAAGCCTTTGCTAAAAGTGTCTTCATCGGCCAAGGGGGCACCATCCTGGATGCTGGGGGAGATGGGGAGGAGATTACCCAGCGCCTGTTGAACCTGGTGACCACCGGCAACGAGGATCTGTCCTATAAACAGGCCGTGGATCATCTGCAAAGCTTAGAAGACAGCCTGGTCTCCCGCAATCGGAAAAGCGGGCTGTTGACGAGATCCCGGGAGACCCTGGAGGCCTTGCGCCGGGAAAAGAGCCAGGCGGAGTCGGATGAAGCCGACAAACTCTCCTATGGCCGGGCGCTTCAGGAGCTGCAGGCCAAAAGAGGTGCGCTTATTGAAGAAAAGGCCGGTCTCCAGCAGGCCAAGGACCGCTGTCTCCTGGTAAAAAAACTGGAAGACTGGCAGGCGGCAATGAGCAGAGCCAACCAGCTGGCTGACTTCTACCGTCAGCTGCAAGAGATAACCGGGGATTTGACCGGAACTGGGGGCGTCATTGATGGGCGGTTTGCAGAGGACACCGAGGCGATGCTTAAAATCCATGAACGAGTGCTGGAACAAATCGAGGCAATGGACCTTGAGCTGGCCGCCCTCCAAACTGGATTGAGTGCCCTAAAGGCTGCCCCGCCGCCTGAGGTGTCTGAAACCCTGATCCAGAAGCTTCGGTTGGATGTCCTGACATTGACCCAACAAGGCGATCGGATCGAAGAGCTGAAAGCAGAAATCACGGAGGGGGAAACCTACATAAACCAGGCGGCGGAAGCGGAGCGTTTAGAATCCCGGCTAAAGGAAGCCGCTGACAAATATCGGCTGGCGGATGAGTGGGTCCATGAAATGGAATCGAGCTGTGAAATCCAGGCGGCGGAGTTCAATCGGCTGAACCACCTGCGGGAGAAATGCCAGGGGACACAACGGGAGCTGGAGCTTCAGGTGACAAGGCTCCAGGCGGAGCTGGACAACCATACGGAACGTTTGGAAGCTGCCAGGGCGGATGTGGCGGAAAAAATCACTTACTGGGAAGCCCGGCTGAGGGAAGCGGAAACGCCGGAGGTATTGGAAGAGGAGATCCCGGGCACCTGGGGGCTGAAAAAGCCGCTGCTGGCGTTGGCGGTTTTGACCATGGCCCTGTTTATTCCCTTAGGGATCTATCTCCATCGCGGATACTACGGCGGCCTCGTTTTGTCCGTCCTATTGCTGCTCCTGTCCATTACCAGGCCGCAAAACCAAAAAGTCACCCGGACCAAGATCAATCAAGCATTGATCGATGAAAACCGGGCGAAGCTGGAAGAAAGCCAAAGCAACGGGGAAATCCGGATCCATGGGGCTGAAGCGGCAGTCAAGGAAGCAGCGGAAGCCGTCCGGCATCTGCAGGCTGAACTGGAAACGGTCAGAAGTAACCTCTCGGAAATTGAGCCGGATTAT
>CAZOTM010000385.1:0-2074 GCA_964582675.1 uncultured Clostridiaceae bacterium | reverse complement strand
CCGGGGTGGTTGGCAAATCGGCTCTCCAGGTCCTCCACAGCCTGGGGGCCTGGGTCACGGTTTTGGATATCAATTTTGGGGTCCTCCGGGAAATCGGCGCTGCCTACAAAGGCTTCGTCCACACCGGGATGTGCAACAAGGAGACCATTGCCGCCCTCCTGCCGGAGACCGATCTCATCATCAATTGCGTCAAGTGGCCCAAGGAGCGCAAGGATTTCCTCATCGATCAGGAAATGCTCAAGCTCATGGAGCCTGGTTCCGTCCTGGTGGATATCAGCAACGATAGCCCGGGGGCCATCGAAACCAGCCATGAGACCCATCATGATAATCCCCGCTACGTGGTGAACGGTGTGGTGCATTATTGTGTCAGCAACATCCCCGGCGCCATCGCCCAATCCACCTCCATCGCCTATGCAGCAGAAATGCTGCCCTATATCCGGAGCATTCTGAACGACGGAGTGGCCGAGGCCTGCGTCAGGGACGGCTATGTCCGGCGCAGTCTGACTGTCTACAAGGGACTTTTGACCCATGAAGAAACCAGCGCCATCCAAAATCGGCCCTGGATCCGGCCGGAGGCCGCTCTTGGCATCACCCGCCGGGACCTGGATTACGCCCCTCCGGCCACCTTCACCAGGTCGGAATGTTATATTGAGGAGTAGATGGGGCGGCTGCAAAGTTGTTTTCATGGGGAGCCAAGTGCCAGGCAAATCTGGTCGGATTTTTTCCGGTATTTTTTTCCCATAACCTCCGACCAGATAACAAATACCGGCCTGCCAGCGGTATTTGTCTAACGGGTTGAATTGCGTCAAAAACCGTTCATTTTGATTTTGGCCAGGTTGACCAACAGATTTGGCAGGGGTCTGATGGCAGAACCAATTGACAGGTGCGGGTTGAACAGATCAGCCCTGGAAATCACCTGGAAGCTAAGGGTTGGTTCATCAACAGATCCAAGCCGGCAGATTTTCCATCATGATTGTGGATAAATCCCAGACATGATCACTCCATGGATCTTGCCGCCTTGATGAAGCGGGGGAACGGGTATGAAAGGTTTGATTGTTTATTATTCATTGACGAATTCAACATCAAAGATCGCCGAACATATTGCCAAGGGACTGCAAACGGCTGGTTTTGAGATCAGTCTTTGCAATATAAAAAACGAAGCAATTCCTGATCTTAAGGGGTTTGATCTCCTGGGCATCGGGACACCAGTTTACTATTTTCAAATCCCCATCCATGTACTGGCAGCTGTCAAGGGCCTGTCGAATCAGACTGGGATAAAAACTTTCGCTTTTCTGACCAATGGATCTTACTCCTGGAATGCAGGCGATCGTTTGAAGAAAGCTTTGCGAAAGCAAGGCTTCTCCGTGCAGGGCTGGTTCTACTGCCATGGTGCCAATTATTTCTACCCATACAATAAGCTGGGCTGCATGAGTTCGCCCTATTCTCCGACGGCTGAAGATCTTGCCCTAGCCAGGAAATTCGGGTATGACATGGCAACTGCCCCTGAGTCGGCAATTTGGGGAGAGAAAACAGCGTCGCCGCCATGGATATATCAACTGGAGCAAATTCTGACCAGCCGGGTGATGATCCGCCATATTTTTCAAAAATGGTTTTATCTCAATAAAAAACAATGCATACAATGCGGAGCTTGCATCAAAGGCTGTCCGGTTCACAACCTTGATCGGGGCAGGGACGGCTTTCCACACTGGAATCGAAACTGCATAATGTGCCTCACCTGTGAAGCGAACTGCCCCAGGGAGGCAATTCGCTCGCCGGTAAGCTGGCTCATCATGAAACCTTTGGTTCTCTACAATGTGAAACAGATCATGAATGATCCGGATCTGGAAAGAATCAAGGTCAGCTGCCATAATGGCAAAATCGAGATCATGAAATAATTGAGGCCGGGTTTGGTTATTTTGGGGGGAACTGTTAAATAGGTTCTGAAACAGCTATAATTAGACTCGATCCCCCAGTTTCTGGGATCTGGATCAAAATACTCAGACCATTCGAACGACAAACCAACAAGAGGGGTGAAGCCATGGAAATCAGCAATAAAGACATTCAGCGGATCAGG
>CAZOTM010000384.1:0-2077 GCA_964582675.1 uncultured Clostridiaceae bacterium | reverse complement strand
ACTGCTCCCTGGTCCGGAGTTCGCCGATGGACAGCTTATAGCTGGTATTGGCAATGCTTTTGATGGGTACCGACAGCTGGTTGGAGAGAAAGATGGAAAGGAAAAAGATCACCACACCACCCAGGGAAGCACTGATCAAGACTGAAGAAGCCACGGCAAAGATAAATCTGGACTCATCCTCGGAGAACAGGAGGGGGGAGTATTGGCTGATGGTTACATAACCCACCGTATCTTCCTTGACTTTTACGGGATAGCGTTTGGTTTTAAACTGTTCGATGGTGATGGGCAGGGCATCCTCGTCTTTGCGGGAATTTAAATCGGCGATGATGGTTTCCGGCGAGAGCTGCCACACCATATTACCCTGGAAATCCTCCAGTTTAACGGAAAAACCGGAGGCCTGGGCTTCCGGGATCACAGAGGTGCCGGAATCCGCATTCCAATTGTTGGTGCCCGCCGCCAGGTAAGAATCCCGAAAAATACCGACGATTTTTTCATCCCGGGCGGTCTGATTTCTCGACAGATACAGGGAAAATTGTCGGTCAATGGAATAGTTTAGGATCAGATAGGATATGATCAGGGCCAGCAGTGAGCTGACGGTGATCGCAGTGGCCAGCTTGTTTCGAATGGATCTCAATTAAAGACCACCGCCAAATTTATAGCCTAATTTAAACACCGTGAGGATGTACTTGGGATTTTTGGTATCCTCTTCAATTTTCTTACGGATATTTTTGATGTGGACATCAATGGTCCGATCCACTCCATCAAAATCAACCCCCAAAACCCGTTCGATGAGGAGTTCCCGGCTCATGACAACCCCCTGGTTGGAGGATAGGAGCTCTAAAATATCGAACTCAATAGGGGTGAGCTGGATCTCTTCCCCCCGGACGATCACCTCGCGCCGTTCTTTGTCGATGACCAGATTCCCATTGTCATATTCCTGGGAGTTCGGATTGGCCACGGGTTCATTCAGCCTCCGGAACAGAGCGTTGACTCTGGCCATCAGTTCCCGGGGGGAAAAGGGTTTGACCAGATATTCATCCGCACCGATCTCCAATCCCTTGATCCGTTCATCCAGGGAGGATTTGGCAGTGAGCATAAAGACATAGGCCGAGCTTTTTTCCCTGATTTTCGCACATATTTCTTCGCCTGAGATATCAGGCAGCATCAAATCCAAAATGACCAGGTCAAAGGTTTCGGCGTCGAAGAGCTCCAGTCCTTTGTAGCCCCTGGTGGCACACTTTACTTCATAGCCATCTTTTTTAAGGTAGGCTTCGATCGCTTCCAATACGGAAACTTCGTCTTCGATAACGAGAATTTTACTCATGGGAACCCTCCTGTAATTACTCCCCATTATATCATTTCAGGCCCGGCGGTGGCAAAAGGTATGAAAATCTTCAAACCCAGGCCTCCAAACCAAGGCGAGTCAAGGGGTTTTAAGAATTTTAGGGATTTAGGAACCTTCCTGTCAGCCGCCGGATGAATGCTTTTGACAGGGGAGCCGGGCGGGATCCTTTAACGGAAGTTAATCCCAAGCTTGCAAGGCGCTTTAGGTTGCAAGGCGCTTTAGGTTGCAAGGCGCTGCAGACTGCCTGAGGATAGGGAAGCAGGCAGCCTTTTGAGTCAACTTGTGAATCAACTTGTGAATCAACTTGTGAATCAACTTGTGAGTCAACTTGTTAGATGTCGTGGAAGTATCAGACTTAGGGCTGGATAAACCAGCCAAAACGATGCTGGGTGTCACCGGGGCAGCCCCATGTGAAGATTCTCCATAAATGGGTTATCTGATGTTGCCGGGCAAGAAGGCTTATTCTCCAAGTGAATGTTGCTGTTAAACGAAAGGCAGCGAAGGATTCCTGGGCTCAAGTTCCGAGGGGGGAAATCCCATGGAAATGACATGAGGGGAAGGATTTCTCGAAAGCAGCCCAATTCGCCACTGCGGCCAGTTGCATCGAAGCTGATAAATCCAATGCGGAAACCTCCGTACCCATTTCCGTGCTTTGCAGTGATTAACGGGAAGTTTTATAGTCTGTTCAGAATTATGCGCTACAATGAAAATGAGGTGTAGCATCATGAAACT
>CAZOTM010000383.1:0-2091 GCA_964582675.1 uncultured Clostridiaceae bacterium | reverse complement strand
ATCTTCTCTCCGCTCACCATTTGCCGTCCAGTTCCATCCGTCCTGATCTTGAAAATCCTGCCATATTCGCTGCCACCAACCGTGTCTGCGTCGGGTGATTCGTTTCTGTCGGGATTGATCTTTTTGTAGTAGATCCAGCCGTCAGCGACCATAACATTGATGACAGCCTCATCGCTCAGGAGGATCCGTTCCGATCCATCCGGCTTGATCTTGTAGAGTTTAAGGTCCTCCCTGCCGCTGAAATAAAGCCAGTCCCCAAAGGAGTTGAGAAACATCGGCTTGTCATCGCTTACCCTGCCTTCTCCCGTTCCATCTGTCTTGATTTTGTATAAAGCAAAGTTATCTGCAGCGTTGGCAAAATAGAGCCAGTCGTCCCGCAGGACCGACATTCCTCCATTGGAAATATTGGCGTTGGTATTGCCCATCCCTGGTTCACTTGTTTTCGAAGTACTGCAGGCTGTCAAAAGGATGCTGGTGAGAACAACTGAAATGAGAATGGACCCTTTGATTTTACTTCTCATTTTGATCCCTCTTTTCAATAATAATCAATCAATTGATTCTGCTTCAGTGACATTCATTTTATGACCATTAACCATTGATTTTCTTTCTCAATTAAATTTTACAACTGTTCATAAACGAGGACTATCCTGAAGGGATGAACAGATTGATAATAATTAACAAACTATTTGAGCATCGCCTCCCGCATGGGTTTCCCTCGGTTTATGCTTCATGCAAACGAAGCGAACCATCAAAAAAACGGCATACCCAATCATCCGCACTCATTCCCCGGTTAAAAAAATAAGGTTCCGGGTCTGCCGGAACCTAACAATCGAGGATTGTCGAATTTTCTTATGGGTTTTCAAAGATGCCTTTATGATTCACTGAATTTCCCGTTATTTTACGCCACTCATTTTGGGTATCCGTGTCGTTTCCAGGCCTTGATTTTGGGAAACGGCATCCTGCCAAACCAGCCCGACATCACAAAAGTAGGTTGCCAGGCTTACCCATTGGGCAGGGCGTCAATCCCTGCATTGGGTCAGACGCCCTTTCCTGAATATTTTCCTGCCCGGTTTGATTTTTAAAACTTAGCTCCTTGGATGTTTAACGTTTCTCAAGGGGGCGTTACCACGTAATCATAATCCTTCCGGCCGGTCCCATCGGACTTGATGATGGTCTGCTTCATACGGAAGGGTTTAAAGTACCATACCAGGTAAATGAGCCTGTCACCTTGGACATTGATTACCACAGGATAATCATTGTTGATGACGGAAGCTTCCGTCCCGTCCAGTTTCATTTTCTTCAGTTCATACACCGCCGGATTGCTTTTCTCATTGCCGTAGTAGATCCAGCCGCCGCTTGGATTAAATGGGGAGGCCTTGTCATCGGAGAGCTTTACCGCTCCGGTGCCGTCCAGCTTCATTTTCCAGAGCCTGGAAGTCCCGCCCGCCGGATCGATATAGTAGATATGATCCTCCAGGATACTGAACTTTCCCATGGTCACGTCGCTGACCACCGTATTTTCCGAGCCATCGGTCTTCATTTTGTGAAGTTTGTGATCATCCGTACCTAAGTAGTAGATCCAACCCCCGGCCAGATTGAAGTCCACTGCCATCTCCCCGCTCACCTTTTGCCGGCCGCTCCCATCCGTCCGAAGCTTGAAGATCCGCCCATATTCGCTGCTGTTACCAGGGTCGGTGCCGCCTGGCGCCTCCCTGACGGCGTTCATTTTAATGAAATAGACCCAGCCGTCGGCAACTATGACATTGTGGGAACCATCCTCGCTCACCAGTGTGCGCTCTGATCCATCCGGTTTGATCCGGTAGATTTTAAGATCCTTCCTGTTGGTAAAATAGAGCCAGTCGCCGTGGGAATTCAGAGAATAAGGCTTATCGCCGCTTACCCTGACTTCTCCCGTTCCGTCTTGCTTGATTCTGTATAAGGTATCGTTATCCGCCACATTGGCAAAATAGATCCAGTGGCCGCGCAGCACCGACATGCCCCCATTGGTTATATTGGCATTCGTATTGCCCATCCCCTGTTCCCTTGATTCCGGACTGCCGCAGGCTGTCAGCAGGATGCTTGCCAAAACAA
>CAZOTM010000382.1:0-2106 GCA_964582675.1 uncultured Clostridiaceae bacterium | reverse complement strand
TGTAAAATTCACTGAGGATCAACCTCAATACAGTTGTTGTCAGCCGGAATGATTTAAGGCAAACTAGCATTTCATCCATACTGCCAAGTTTTGCACCTTGATAATTTATCTTCACAAAAGCTTTCATGATACTGACCAGGTGAGTACTATTTGCAAAAAAACCATCCATAATTTCCTGGTAATAGTGACGGATAAATTTTTCTTCAGGCCGCGGGCAAATTCGATCAATATACGGAAGCAGAAGGATGAGGTCATTGACATCCCGCTTTGGTCGCAGATTCGGCCGCGTTTGTGAACTGTAGACGATCCGCTTGATAAATTGAAGTTCAAATCTTTCCCAGGTAAAATTGTTTTTCATGGGTATCCCACCTTTGTGTTTATTATGCTTTCATCATATCGTTCATGGGCCTTAAAAAGCGGACAGTCAGTCCGCAATTGATAAGATGGAAGGGCATCCCAATTCGATCAGATCCTTGTCAAATTCTGTCAAGTCACAGCCGTTATTCAACTCACAAAGGAGGACATAATCATAGCGGTTTCGTTCCGGATCGAGGGGAAGGCCAGCCATTGCAAACAACCCTTCAGCCCTGGCTGGTGATAGGCCGCACCCCACTACAAACCTGGCCAACATGCGGTAAGTTATATTGCGGCCGTTCTTGTGTTTGAGCATTTTTTGAAACGTATCCCTCTTGATATCGCATTTCGATTCCAACTGTGCATAGTTTTTCAATACCTCTTGAAAAATTTCAGAGAGCTCAACTTTCAGCTTGGGGATGTCAGTTTTGTTATCCGGCATTGATCTACGATCCCCGGTTGTGAGGTAGTAAAGGGGGACCACGCGCTCGGAAATAAACACAGGTATTTCATCGTTCTCGAACTTCATATTCTTTATTTCGTTCAAATCAATCACAGCCAAGCCACCATCCTAGGAATTTCAATATAAATTAAACATACCATCGGATAAAATCGTTTGCAAGAATAAGAAACGGCCTTCAATGAGCCCTTGATGCTGTCCGATTAATTTTCATCAGGCAAATCAGGCTGGCCTCCACTTCGAAAGTGGAAAAAGCTGATGAAGGCCATCCAATTTCAAACGATCCAAAATCTGATTTTAACCATTGACTAATGTATTTTTCAATGACTTTAACCTTTTGATTTATGACTTGAATTAATTATCTGAAGATAACAAAAGTAAAGGAGGCAGGACTAAATTGGGATAATCCAATATAGTCCTGCCTGGAATAATTATAGTAAATTAACGTAATCAAACATTCAGGTCGTTGTCCACTGTTTGACAGGATAATGTTAACATTGGTTTTTTACCACATGGCCACATAACCATCGGTCCGGCCTTCACAGGCGCCGCAGTAGATGCCGTCATCATCCCGGAGGATGATCTCCCCCCGGCCAAACAGGGGGGTATCGGAGGATACCTGGATCTTTTGCCGCCGGTCCAGAGCCAGCGGGGCTTATCCAGAGCGGCCTGGGGGTTGAGCTGATCCAGGATGAGGGAGGCGAGGACCTGGACGTGGGCCTGGGGCTGCATAAAGCCTCCCATGATACCAAAGGGCCCATAGGGGAGCCCGTCTTTAAATAAAAAGCCGGGGATGATGGTATGGTAGGAGCGTTTGCCTCCAGATAGGCAGTTGACGTGGTCTGCTTCCAGGCTGAAATTGGCCCCCCGGTTGTTCAGGGCGATGCCGGTGTCCGGGATGACGACGCCGGAGCCGAAGCCCATGTAGTTGGACTGGATGTAGGAGATCATATTGCCGTCTTCATCGGCGGCGCACAGATAGACGGTGCCGCCTTTGATGGGGTCGGAGGGCTCCGGGAAAAGCGCCGTTTCATGAATCAGGGCGGCCCGTTCCCTGGCAAAGGCTTCCCCCAACAGGAGCTCCGGGGTGGTTTGCATATGGGCCGGGTCGGTGACGTGTCTGGCGGCATCGGTCATGGCCAATTTGACGGCTTCGATCATCTGGTGGACGGCGCTGGCGCTGTCCCCGCCCTGGAAGTCCAGGGCCGTTAAGGTATTCAACGCCATGAGGACGGAGATGCCATGGCCGTTGGGGGGCATTTCAAAGACTTCATAGCCGTTGAATGCCGTCT
>CAZOTM010000381.1:0-2108 GCA_964582675.1 uncultured Clostridiaceae bacterium | reverse complement strand
GGAAGAACCCCAGCCAAGCTGGAAAATGCCATCCGCCAATTAAACCAGGCTGGCAGCCTATGCGGCATCGCTGGGAAAAATCAAGGCGGTGATCCATGCAGCCGGAATATCGCCCCATATGGCGGATGGGGATAAAATCATGGAGGTCAATGCCCTGGGCACCATTCACATCAACGAGGTCTTCGGGGGAGTCATGGCGGAAAACAGCTGCATTTTAAATGTAGCTTCCATGGCCGCCTACATGATCCCCGAGGAGCGGACACCAAAACCGCTGTATGCGTTAAGTCTCCAGGACGAAGCCGGTTTTCTGGCCGGGATGAAACAAATCCTGGGGAGTGTGCCGGAAGATAGCAGACCAGGCATGGCCTATTCCCTGTCCAAGCATTTTGTCAGGTGGTATACAGAAAAAATGGCCCTGAGGCTTGGAAATAAGGGAATCCGGGTGGTTTCCATATCGCCGGGGACTTTCCGGACGCCCATGGGAATCCTGGAGGGAGAACAGGCTGCCGGCTTTGCAGCCAAGGGGGCCCTTGGCCGGATGGGCGAACCGGAGGAGATCGCCAAGATGATGGCCTTCATGGTCAGTGATGAGTGCAGCTACCTGACCGGTGCGGATGTGCTCTACGACGGGGGCTCCATCGCTGCCTTCAAGGCCGCCATGGAGACGGTGCCTATGCCAACCTGATCAGGGGATTTGGGGGAATTCCTGTCAAAGCCTGCATCAGCCGAAATCTTTTCCGATTGAGGCTGAACTTCGGGAGCCTGCTTGATCAGCCGAGCCTGTTTGATTAAGCTCGTTTGGGAGTTGTGGTTGGCTTATTGATTGCCGATCATTTGCCAATCATCCAAACCAGTCCGGCTCATGGGCGGCTCAATCAGTTTGATCCACGGGGGTGGCAACTGCCTCCCCCGGTTTGCCCTAATCGGCGTCCTGAAATCCCTGGATCAATGGATCACACTGGATTTGGTTACACGTATTAACCTGAAACGGCAGAGCGGTGAGGAAGGGTAAATCTCTGCTCACGAGAAAGGAGAGCGCCATGAAAATTGCCATCATCAGACCCAGTATGTTTGGGCGGCCAGCCAAGGATGCCATGCAGCCGCTGTTGTTTGCCATCTTGAAAGGGATCACTCCGCCGGATTGGGAAATCAGTTTTTTTGATGAGCTGGTGGAGGCAATCCCGGAAGACCTTCAATCGGATGCGGTGGTGATCACGGTGGATACCTTCAGCGCCAGGCGGGCTTACAGACTGGCGGCAAGGTTTAAGAGCCAAGGGAGCAAAGTCATCCTGGGAGGCTTCCATCCCACCACGATGCCGGAGGAATGCCTCCAGCACGCCGACGCAGTGGTGATCGGCGAAGCTGAGGACACCTGGGGAGCCATCTTGGAGGATCTTAAAACGGGTGACCTGAAGGAGAGGTATCTCAGCCGGAACGATACGGATCTATCCAAGGTGGTCTATGACTATTCCGTATTCGGGGGCAAACCGTACAACCGTCTGGGATTGGTCCAGTTCGGCAGAGGCTGCAAGTTCCGCTGCGATTTCTGCTCCATCCACGCCTTCTATGGAGATACGGTGCGCTGCCGAAAAACCGCTGATATCGTGGAAGAAATCAAGGGGATGAAGCAGAAGTACCTGTTTTTCATCGATGATAATATCTTTGCCGACGAGGCAAAAGCCAGGGAGCTGTTCACCGCCTTGATTCCCCTGGGAAAAAGATGGTTCTGCCAGATCAGCATCGATGCCGCCGGGGACCGGGAGATGCTGAAACTGATGAAACGGGCCGGCTGTGTCCTCCTCCTCATCGGCTTTGAGTCCCTGGATCGGGACAATCTGAAGCTGATGAAAAAAAGCGCCAATCTTTGCAACAGCGACTATGAGGCGGTCATTGAGAACATTTATGACTGTGGATTAATGATCTATGGAACCTTTGTCTTCGGCTATCCCTTCGACACGGTGGCGGGCGTCCAAAAGACGGTGAAGTTCGCCCTGGACCACCACTTTGCCATCGCCAACTTCAATCCCCTGATGCCAATGCCGGGAACGGCCCTGTATGACAGGCTGAAGGCGGAGGGCCGCCTCATCCATGACAAGTGGTGGATCGAT
>CAZOTM010000380.1:0-2108 GCA_964582675.1 uncultured Clostridiaceae bacterium | reverse complement strand
AAATCCCTGGTATTTACATTGATGCCGATGCCGATGAGGATGGCCGAGGGGGAGACCTCGCCGCCCTGGAAAACCGCTTCCGTCAGGATGCCGCAGATTTTTTTATCCCCCAGATAAATGTCATTGACCCATTTGATCCCGGAATCCCCCGTGTAGGATGCCATGGCGTGATTGACCGCCACGGCCGCCGTCATGGTCAGAAAGCCCGGGTCATAATGGAGGGCCGGATTTTTTAAGAGCAGGGTAAAGTATAAGCCGCTGCCCTTCGGGGAATGGAAGGATTTGGAAAGACGGCCCCGCCCTTTGGTCTGATGGTGGGCCATGACCACCGTGTGGTCCGGATAGTCCTGGTAATTGTCCTTCAGGTAAGTATTGGTGCTGTCCACACTGTCCAAGAGCTTGAGATTGTAAAAATCACCATGCTTCAGCAATGATTGGATGGTTGATAATTCAGCCTTCATATAGTATCCTCCCGTTTCCCGGCCGCGCTTCCAAAAGGTATCTTAATCTCTGATTAAGAAGGTATCATAATCTCTGATTAAGATGATTGTAATTCCGAAGGCTGGGGCAAGTCAAAGAACTGCCTTAATTATGCCGCAGATTTTCCGAAAGGAAGGATTATTCACCTTTTCGTTGTAGAATATAATGAAGGGAGAGAGGCGCCGCTATCTTCCGTAAACAGGTTTGAAATGGGCGGATAAGTGTTGAAAAACCATGAAAAGCCCTGATAAGTCTGGCCGAGAAGCGCGGCCCAAGACCCAAAGATCGGATCATGCCAGTATTCAAAACTGAGGGAATAAACGCTGCGGCACAGTTCCAATCGTTGAAACTAAGTGGGGGAAATCCCTATAGATTACACACAAGGAGATTTTGGAAACATGGATAAGCTGATATACATTGCCGATGATGAACCGAACATCAGAAATCTGGTCAAAGGCTTCCTGGAGAAGGAAGGCTATACGGTGGAAGCTTTCCCGGAAGGGGAAAGCCTCCTGGCCGCCCTGAAGCTCAAAGCACCGGATCTGGTGATCCTGGACGTCATGATGCCGGGGCGGGATGGCTATATGATCACCGGGGATATCCGGCAGATCAGCAAGATTCCCATCATCATGCTCACCGCCAGGGATACGGATACGGACTTTGTCCTGGGGATCACCCTGGGCTCCGACGACTACATCACCAAACCCTTCTCGCCCATGACGTTGACCATGAAAGTCAGGGCCCTCTTCCGGCGCATCGATATGGAGAATCAGGCCCCGGTTCATGAGGAGCTGAGCTTTCTCGATATCCTGATCAATCCGGAAAAGAAAATGGTCACCGTGGCAGGGAAGGAGACGGAATTTGCCCCCAATGAATATGCCCTCTTAAAATACCTCATCGAGAATAAGGAGCGGGCCATCTCCCGGGATGAATTGCTGGATAAGGTCTGGGGCTATACAACTGCAGTGGAGACCAGAGTCACGGACGACACCTTAAAACGGCTGCGCAAAAAAATCAAGGATTCCAAAGTAAACATTGAAACCATCTGGGGCTTCGGCTTCCGGCTGAAACAGAAGGAGTAGATGGTATGACGAAGCGGCGGGGGATCGGGACTAAAATCCTCAACTACATCTTTATTTTGATCATTCTGTTGTTTTTGGTAATCGTCACCGGGTTTAACGTGGCCGTCAGATCCTTTGCGGTAACTCAGCTGAAAGACCAGCTGACAGCGGCCGGGGATACGGTGGCGGACTTTGAGACCGCCGTCAGCCTGCCCAAGGGACAGGGCCGAAACTCCATGATGGAGAAGATGTTCCGGGTCGATTTAAGCAGCACGGAAGTCAGGATCCTGTTTTTGGATGAAAATAAAAACCTGACCTACCAGATCGCCCAAAGCCCTCTTGCCGCCCAATCCGGGGAGGATACGGGCAACACGGGCAACACGGGCAATACGGGCAGCATGGGAAATATGGGCAATACGGGCAGCATGGGAAATATGGGTGGGCAATCCTCAACCCGGCGGAATCAGGGACAGGAGACGAACTCCGGCTCCGGGAGCGGCGGAAAAACCCAGGGCGGAAAAACCCAGGGCGGAAAAACCCAGGGCGGAAAAACCCAGGGCGGAAAAA
>CAZOTM010000379.1:169-2109 GCA_964582675.1 uncultured Clostridiaceae bacterium | reverse complement strand
GACCGACAAGCTGATATCCTTCAATTTGGCCTTTTCGCCTGGCTTTTTCAGGTTGATCCTGTCCAGTTTTAGAATTTCTTCCCCCTGGGGCTGGCTGGGGATGTCAAAGGCTTTGGCAACCTCCCGGCCGATCATCCGGTAAGACAGCTCATCGGGACTGGTCCCGGCGGTAGCGAGGGTGCCTACCTTTTTCCCGTCCCGTATGACCGTGACCCGATCGCTGATTTCCATGATCTCATTCATTTTATGGGTGATCAGGATGACGGCGTAGCCCTCCGCCTTTAACCTGCGGAGGACGTCAAAAAAGTTTTTGGTTTCCTCCGGGGTCAACACCCCGGTGGGCTCATCCAGGATGAGCAGCTCGATTTTGCGATAGAGGGCCTTTAAGATCTCGACCCGCTGCTGCTCCCCCACGGACAGCCCGCTGACCCTTGCCCTGGGATCGATGGTGAGGCCATACTTTAGTGACAGCTCCCGGATGTCGTTTTCCAGCTGGTTTCTACGGATGAACAGCCCCTCCGATTTTAAGCCCAAAATAATATTGTCCAAGACCGTCATGCTCCTGACCAGGGAAAAATGCTGATGCACCATGCCGATCCCGTTGGCAATGGCTTCCCTGGGGGATTTGAAGCTGGCCGGCCGGTTTTTCCTAATGATCTCGCCTTGGTCCATGGTATAGATCCCGAACAGGATATTCATCAGGGTAGTTTTGCCGGCCCCGTTTTCCCCAAGCAGCGCATGGATCTCGCCTGGTTCGACAGAGAAATCAATCCCGTCATTGACCAAGCTGGAATTGAAGGATTTACTGATGTGTTTCATTTCTAAAATTGCCATGGCCAGCCTCCTTTATTTTTTTGAACAGTGCTTTGACTGATCAGCGGTCCTCCGGGTCAGTGGTCCTGCTGATCAATCCAGGGAGGTCTAATAATAATTTCAAAAATTCTCCTGATAAATTCAGGAATTTCTCCTGATAAATTCAGGAATTTCTCCTGATAAAGATTGTACGGTCCAATGAGTTGTCACTAAACCGTACAATAATTATGCGTCAGATTTTATTGCTTTGATCCTTACTGTCTTACCTTGGGGTCATAGGGTGCTTTGAAGGCACCGGATTTCATCTCTGCCGCCTTTTGGCTGATTAAAGTTTTCACTGCCTCCGGAATCACCGACTCCAGATCGTGATATGGCGCCAGGGAGACGATCCCCTCGGCCATTCCCAGGTAGCGCACCTCACCCTTGAATTTTCCGTCAACAACATCCTTGACAGCCGCTTCCACCAATTTCGGTACGTTATACAGGGCGGAGGTCAAGATGGTCTTGGGGGCCATTGATGACTGGTCATAGGAATCGCCGATGGCATAGATCCCGGCTTCCTTGGCGGCGTTGATGGCCCCGGTGCCGGATTCGTTGGCGCAGTGTTTGATGATATCCACGCCGCTTTCGATCATGGCTTGGGCGGCTTCCTTGGCAAAGGCCGTATCGGTGAAGGAGTTAGTCCAGGCAGTCTGCACTTCGATGTTGGGATTCACTGACTTGGCGCCGTCTTCAAAGCCGTTGACGATCTTGACCAGGGAGGCTCCCTGGATGGGGCCGATGGCTCCGATCTTGCCGGTTTTTGTCAGGCTGGCGGCCAGCATGCCTTCCAGATAAGCACTTTCTTCGCATTTCATGACGTAGGAAGCTACATTGGCAGCGGCGACTTCGCTCTCCGTGATGATGAACTTGGTATCAGGATACTGCTCGGCGACTTCAATGGCCGGATCACCGAATTCATAGCCATGGCCGATGACAATATCATAACCCGTGGCCGCATAATCCGAAAACGCAGCGGCAATATCGGCGGCTCCCAGATTTTCCGTGTAGGCAATCTCTGCGCCAAAATCCTTTTCGACTAACTTCAATCCTTCGTAGGCTACCTGGTTCCACCCCATGTCATTGAC
>CAZOTM010000379.1:0-151 GCA_964582675.1 uncultured Clostridiaceae bacterium | reverse complement strand
GCTTTCGCACCTGTGGTAACGGCTGCGGTTGTTCCGGCCGCAGTTGTGCCTGCTCCGGTTGTGCCAGGTGTTGTGGCCGTGGTGCTGGCACAGCCTGTCATGACAAACCCCACTGCCAGCATACTGCATAATAAACCCTTCATTAACTTTT
>CAZOTM010000378.1:0-2110 GCA_964582675.1 uncultured Clostridiaceae bacterium | reverse complement strand
CTAGTACCTTGTAACATCTTAATTTGTAATAATAACCGGGTATAAATGCTTCAACTTACATCGTGCATCGGTTACATCGAATTGCCAGTCTACGGACTTCTGATTGTAGTTTCGCTTTGTAGCCCAAGACTTCACTTCTCGATCCATCATCTCTATTGATGGGATTCTTCGACCGAGACATTGAGTTGTTAATGCACTAAGTTCTATTTCGGCTATGTTGAGCCAACTTCCATGTTTCGGAGTATGGTGGATCTCCAGTCGTTGACTCAGGCGGAACGCATGAGAAGCCGGAAACCGTTCATACAATGCTGAAATGTTGTGGCCTGGATTCCCGGAACACATAACTATGAAGGGGTCTCAAAACCCATGGATTCATAGATCTGCTTTTGTTTGTTGAGAATCTCACCCATCCTCAAGTCATGCCCAGGGTTTTCAAAGCACTCTATGACGTCTAGCTTGTCCAGCAGAGACTGCATTGTGTAATCTTTGAACATTCCTTTGTCTTGCATCTGCTTTTTGAGGTAGGACAAATAGATGAGCGCCACGAAGGCCACAAAGAGTTTTCCATCCAGACTTTTTTCAGAGGAAACTAAGAGCCGCCTCAAATTCAGCCGTTCCTTGATGTTGCCAAATGCCTTTTCCACCATATCCTTATTCCGATACAGGGTCAGAGCCGTGATGGCATCCATCTTCTCATTGGTCATCAGCGCAAAGAATCCAAAATAGCGCTTCGTCTGTTTGACCACCTCTTCTTTCACGGTAACCTTGATCCCCCTCACCGGGGTATCTGTTACCTCAAAGTAATTCTTGTAGAACGTCTCGTGATCGGGATTACGCTTTCCGCTTAGGATTTCACCCTTCATCGACAGCAGCCTTCGGTCAAAATGAGCTTCCTCATCCGCGTATTTTTCAATGTTGAAGTAAGCGTGCAGGTAGACTCTGCGTTTTTCCCGGATAACATCTTTCTTGTTGGGGCGTTCTTTTTGAAACTCCCAGTCAGTCCGAATGGTTGAGGAGTATAAGCCATATTGCTCATCCAGGTTTTCAAAGGATCGGATGCTGTCATAGATCCCTTCGATATGTCTTCGGACATAGGCCAGATGCGTGCCAGCGGCGATGATGAACTTCAGTCGCTCCCCAAGGAGCGCATTGATATTGGCTTCGCTGTAGAATCCCCGATCCATGACCAGCTTCACTTTATCGAAGCCCAGCACTTTGAAATCAGCCAGCAAATTTTTGATCGTACTGACATCCGGAATGTTGCCAGAGAGCTTCCTGTAATAAAACGGTAGTCCTGAGTCCTGACCGAAGACCAAGGCCAGGTTCAGTTGTGCCAAGGGGTCACTTTCTTTGTTCTTCCCATACTGGACCTGACGAAGGGTTTGGGAATAACTCGATACTGAGGTGGTGTCATAGGCCCAATATTCATCGGGCTGATGGCGTTTGGCAAGGCAGCTGAAAAACAGTTGTTTGGACTCTTCCGAGATGCCTGCAAACAGCTCGCTGCTGCGCTGAGATGGGATATTGGCTCCATAGGGATGCCGGTGGAGCGCACTCCATTTTTCAAATCGAAACAATGGGGAATCGCTCTCCAGGATCAGATAATAGGCGATGGATTGAATCTGCTTGTAGAAAGAGGGAAAGCAAGTCTTGAGGTCCTCTGTGATCCCGAGAGAGTCCCCGATCTGATCCAACAGATAAGTGGCACCGTAGAACTTACGATCAGCTACGGTAAACGGCACCGGGCCTGGCTTGACTTCAGTTGTACCCGCCCCTGGGTTCCGGCGCTTTCTACCCCGACCATCCGTTGGGATGATTTCGCCGGTGGCCGGATCCCGCTTGCCGATGAGCGACCGTTTGGAACGAGGCTGTTGTTTTTCCTTATCCCAATGGGAAATTGATTCATAAACGTAGGTAATTCCGCTGCGCTTATCGAACTGATTAACAATGGCCATAATACGCCCTCCTAGTTATGTATAGTCTGACACATAACTAGGATAATCGCAAGACTTTATAGCTTAAAATTAAGTTATATCAACAGTTTTAGAGGATAAAAAAGGATTCCTCGTTACGTGAACCGGGAATCCAGGTTGTGGGTATTGAGATTATC
>CAZOTM010000377.1:0-2113 GCA_964582675.1 uncultured Clostridiaceae bacterium | reverse complement strand
TAAAGGGCATAAGAAGCTCAGCCGCATATTTATTCAAAGTGGTCATAGCTTCTGCGGCCTCCAAAAAATATACTTCTGTGGTCTCATTCACATTCCAGGCATTGTTGATGATCCCCACACCCAGGGGCTTGGTCAACAGGAGGTAATCCCCGTCTTTGACTGAATTGTTGGCCCATACCTTGGCTGGGTGGACGATGCCGGCTACTGCCAGGCCATACTTGGGGGTGCCATCATGGATGGAGTGTCCGCCAACCAGGACTCCGCCAGACTCATTGACCTTTTCAGCGCCGCCGCGGAGGATTTCGCCCAGGATCTTGATATCCATGTGCTCCGGAAAAGCGACGATATTCATGGCCGTCAAAACTCTGCCGCCCATGGCATAAACATCGGACAGGGAATTGGCCGCGGCAATTTTCCCAAACAAATAGGGATCCTTTACCATAGTCGGAAAAAAATCCAAGGTCTGAATCAATGCCATGTCTTCGCTCAATTTATAAACGGCCGCGTCATCGGATGATTCATACCCGATCAATAAATTTTCATCGAACTTTTTCGGAAGCTTGTCCACAAGATCACCCAGAGCACCTGCTCCGATCTTGGCGTCTCAACCGCCACATACGATGAGCTGCCCGAATTTTTCATTTTCCATGTCTTCCGCCTCCAATCAGACTGCAGATCGTCTAATAATTTTGTCTATTGTCTGCTCGTTCCATTATATCATTTGCGGAAACAATTTAGTAGAAATGTCATAACAACCGTTGACTGTTGCTGAATTTAAAATCAGGGAAAGTGGAAAAAATTTCTAATTGATATTTATTTTCATTTGCATTCTTTTTCCCTTGATTTCCCTCTCCGTTTATGTTAATTTAAAATTAAGTTACTTTATGTAATTATAAGGATGTGACAATATGCAGGAGAATTTCAGTATATGCCCCAGATATGAAAAACTGGCCGAATTTATGGGCAAGCGCTGGACTGGGCTGATACTCAGAGTGCTGATCGAAGGCAAGTGCCGTTTCAGTGAGATCCTGGAAACAGTAGACGGCCTTTCATCCAGACTTTTGACCGAGCGATTAAAGGAAATGGAAGAGCTGGGCATGGTCGAACGGACGGTTAAAAATGAATACCCCATCAAAGTGGAATACAAGCTCACGGATAAGGGCCTGGAATTGGCTCCCATTATTGATGATATGCAGAAATTTGCGGAAAAATGGTTATAACCAGTTGTTTGAGGAGGGTTCAATGACGAAGGACAACAATTTGGAAGATTTGAGGATCCATGAGATGGTACAGCTGTTGGATGAACGAAAAAAATCCTGTATCCTCCTCAATGGCAGCACGGTCATCTTCGAAGCGGAGGGGCTTGGGGTCAAACCCTTGCGGCAGCTTAGGCAATCGGCCATAAAAAAACACCGCGGTGACTACTTCATCCTCATCGACCGGGTGATCGGCAAGGGAGCTTTGATGCTTTCAGAATTGATCGGCGCCGATGAAATCTATACCCCTTTGACCTCGCAATGTGCTCTGGATTACTCCAAGCGCTGCGGGATCCCTATCCATGCACTATCAGTCGTCCCGTTTATCGAAAATCGCGACAGGACCGGCATGTGCCCGATCGAAAATTCGGTGCAGCATACGGATGATCCAGCCCAGGGCGAATGTAACATCGAAGATGCCATTCATTGGCTGATGAACGCAAAACCTCAGACTTAATGGTGGGCGATCCAAACCAAACGATCCAAACCAAACGATCCAACCAAACGATCAAAAAACTACCGGCGGCTCCATCGAGCCGCCGGTAGTTTTTGCAGTCTGCGTTTCATCAATTTCCAGATTTTTTTCCAGACTTTTTTCCAGACTTATTTTCCTGAATCAAATCCCGGGGATCTGTTTCCCCTGGATCCTGTCTTTGAGCTCCAAAATGTCCTTTTCAATTTCGTCGATTACCTTGTGGAACTCCTCATCCCGCTTTCCGGAGGGATCATCCAATCCCCAGTCCTCACGAAACTTACTGGGCAGGTAGGGGCATTCCACATTACAGCCCATGGTGATCACAATATCGATGGGGGGCAGTTCCGCCAGGAGCTTGGAGTGTTGGGCGGCCTCCATATCG
>CAZOTM010000376.1:0-2127 GCA_964582675.1 uncultured Clostridiaceae bacterium | reverse complement strand
GCCCGGCGCAGCCTGGTTTTCCTCCTCCTGGCCATCTTCTTCTGGTTTGCCGCCCTCAATGCGGTGGAGACCTTCTTCACCAGCTACGCCACCTTGGAGTTAAACCAGTCCGAAGGCCAGGCCGCTATGCTCATGGCCGCCTTTTCCCTGGCCTTTGTCGCCTTTGCCCTGCCCTCGGGGATCATTGCGGACAAGCTCGGCCGCCGGCGCACCATTCTCATGGGTCTCCTTGGTCTGATCCTGGTCTTTGTCCTCCTTTACTTTGCCAAGGACCTCTGGACCATCCGGTTCCTCCTGGGGGCCGGCGGGTTTTTCTGGGCCCTGGTCAACATCAACGCCCTGCCCATGGTCCTGGCCATGGCCGGGGATCACGAACTGGGCACCTTCATCGGCCACTATTATTTCTTCTCTTTCTCTGCCAACATCGCCAGCCCCATCCTCTATGGCCTCCTCCGCGACGTAACCGGGAACTTCCGCTCCCTCTTCATTTATGCCCCCATCGCCGTCGCCCTGGCCTTCCTTGCCATTCTCCAGGTGACCCATTTCGATCGTGGGGAACATCAAGGCGAGGCGGATGGCTCAGAATCAATTCCCTGATAAGGCGCCGCCTGATGGGATCCACCAAAATCAACCTGACGAATCGAGAAAGAGCCCTGTCTGATTCAATGTTCAATCAGACAGGGCTCTCGTCCTAGGGTGGATATTTAAAGGTTGGATCATGGCAGACAATTATTTTTTGGTGGTTTTCTTCCCGGATTTGGGGCTGCTATTGGTCGGTGCCGGTTTCTTGCTGACCGTTGGTTCCACCGTGGCTTCGGCCAGGGGCTTTTTGGCCCGGCTGGGTTTGGCTTTGGGTTTCATGACCACCGGCTTGGCGTTCTTATCCCCCTTGACGGGCCGCCGCCGCACTTCCATAAACCACAGGAAGGTAAACAGGGACACCACCAGGGGCAGGATCTGCCAGGGAGAAGTGGGATAATAGATGGACAAGACAAATGAGATGGCAAAACTGACAAAAGCGATGGCAAATAAGATCCATTTATTTACATTCATCTTCTTCAGATAATAAATATTAGCTAAATTAAATCCTATAATGATTGCTAAAGCGATTAACACGATGATGAGAATATTCAATAATGGTGATTGGGTAAAAGTCATGATTTCGTCCTCCTTTTTTAGACATAAATACATTGTATTTAAATATCTGCCAATGCGCAACCGCTTTTTTAAATTATAAAAAACCATAGACGGGCTGCCCAAGCCACCGTCGATTATGATTTCCTCAATCTGCGGCGAAATTTTTGTTTAATCTTCATGGACCCTTGTTGAAAGTCTTCCCGGAGGAAAAATATTATTCCAATCTAAATTTGAAAACGGGTATAAATCAAGCTATCTGAAACGGAGAGGGGAATAATTTATTAATTTAATAAAAATATTCCGAAATTCACTTTACATTAAATTGAAAATGGATATAATTAATTCGTAGCAACTTTTAAAAATCTCACTATTTACCAGCATAATTATCCATAATATCAATTTAAAGTTGTCGATTATTGGAATACTAACAATTGATTTCGGAGGGAAAATAATGTCATCAAGCGCACAATTGGATGATCTCGATCTGCAAATTTTGGATATCCTCATCAAGGACGCAAGAACGCCATATCTTGAAATTGCCAGAATATGCCATGTTTCCGGCGGTACGATCCATGTCAGAATGAAAAAAATGGAAGACATGGGAATAATCCGCGGGACGAAAATACTTCTGGATATGTCCAAGCTTGGATATGATGTGTGCTGTTTCATCGGCGTATATCTGGATAAAACCTCATCATTCCAGGATGCAGTGGGTGAAATGAGTAAAATCAAGGAGATCGTTGAACTGCATTATACCACCGGCGGCTATACCCTGTTCGTCAAGGTCATCTGCAAAAACATCGCTCACCTGCAGGAACTGTTGCTTAACAGCATCAATTTGATCCCGGGAGTTCAGCGTACCGATACTTTCATCTCCCTTTCCCAGCCCCTGGACCGAAACGTAAGACTTTAAACAAACCAAATAGAAGCATCAGATCACCATTGATCAGAGAAAAACCTCCGCAGTGCCGGAGGTTTTTCTCTGTGTTC
>CAZOTM010000375.1:1300-2130 GCA_964582675.1 uncultured Clostridiaceae bacterium | reverse complement strand
ATGAGACCAGGCAGTTTATTGCCAAGCGGATCGACGAAATCACCATGGGCATCACATCAGCCATGCGAGCTAAGTATGAACTGCAATATGAATTCAAATATCCGCCGTTGATCAATTCAGCGGAATTTACCAGGTTCTTTGTTGCCTCCGCCCAAAAGCTGATGGCTCCGGAGGATATCGTGGAAATGGCGCACCCGGTCATGGGCGGCGAGGATATGGCCTATTTCCTGGAGCAAGTACCGGGGACCTTCTTCTTTCTGAGCAATCCCGGCGAAATCGACGGGTCGACCCATCCCCATCACAACCCCAAATTCGATATTGATGAATCCGTCTTTAAGACCGGCTGCGGCCTGTTTGTGCAGACAGCAGTGGATTATTTGAACAGCTGACCTTTGAATAACTGACTCCTGAACAGCTGACTTTTAGACCAGCCGACCTTTAACCAGCGACTTTTGACCAGCCGGCCATTGCACAGCTGCTGATTGGTAAAGGCAGCCATTTGTGTAGCTGTCAGGCGGGACTCCATCCATCACAGCAGGGAAACAACCGGTTCATTCAATCCATCGACCATCAGCCAGGCGCTTGTTTCAAGGCGCCTGGCGCATTACGGTCAGCCTGAAGCACTTCACAGGCAAACCCGGCTTTGCTTTTGCCACGGTTCAGAAGAGTGACCTGATGCCCGCGATGCACGAGCAATTCACCACAGGCCTGGGAAATATTTCCCGTTCCTCCAATCAGTAAAATTTTCATCGATTATCCTCGTTTGGCGTTCTGTGGTGGCGCATACTTGCGCCACATCCCCCCCCTGCCCACTTTTTAAACCTCTGTAA
>CAZOTM010000375.1:0-1290 GCA_964582675.1 uncultured Clostridiaceae bacterium | reverse complement strand
CAAGGCGCCTGGCGGCTTTTTGCCGGTGGGGGACCAAGCCGGGGCTCTTCAACGGAATCAGCGAAACCAGCAGCCGGAAAATCAATGGGAAAGCCTTACGGAATAAATCGGAAATTGCTTTTCAGCATTAATTGGAGGAGTAAATCTCAAAAAATGAAAAGAGAAGCAATTGGGGGATTGCTTCTCTTTCAGGGGTAAAATGTACTAATCGTGTAAAAGGGGGAAATATGAAAATAATCAACTTGGTTCAAGTGTTATTCTCCGTAAATTTAATATAGCATAAATAGTATCTGAATGATAGTGATTATCATTATTATAATTGCAAACTTTTTGTGAAGGGATTGATTGTCCAAAAAATATCCTTGCGCTTTTCCGCGAACCGGCATAATTGTAGCTTGGAAGGAGTTGATAAATATGCCAATTGTTAATCCGTTGCTGCAATCCATCGAGCTGTTGTTCGTCAAGGATGTCAAGGATGGGGTCACCACTTACGTAACGAGAAGACTTAGAAACCTTAAGGTTTCTGCCACCCCGGAGGATCTGATCACTTTGTCCGATGAGATCGTAAAGCTCTCTGAGGGGACATTTCATCAGACACAGTTTACCGTCACATCCAGCGTTGCCGCTGGGGTCTAGGAGGAGTTAAAGAATGAATACATTAGCCATGAAGTTTAAAAATAAAGCCGGAAAGTCAACGACCATGAGAGTTACCAAGGTCAAAGACGGAGTTACGGCAGCTGAGGCTCATACTTTAATGGACCTGATCATTTTAAAGAACATTTTTTTCAGCGGTGATGATGAGCTGTCAGAAAAAATTTCAGCGGAAATTGACTCAACTGTAGTACTGGCCTAACAACAAATGCCGGGGGGAAACCTCCGGCATTCACCATATCCTTAATACACTTTGAAAACACGAACTGATCCAACCTTATTCAAAGTGGTTGGTGAATCTGATCTTTTTTTTCGTCTTTTTCCTTGAATAGGAGCCTTTGCCTTTTTCAGGCTGGATGACCCCGGTACCCCGTTTAATTTCCTCGAAATGCTGATCCGGGTTGTCAAGTTTAAGGGGGATATGTCCGCCCTTGAGATTGATGACCATGGTTTTTTTTTCTTAAGAGCTTTCATTTACCCTCCTTGCACCAAGCTCTCAACAGGTCTTTAACTGTTTATCCTGGACGATCTCCGTCATGGTTTTGCTGGTGGTATCCGCCATGGTGTAGCCCAGGAGCTCCACTACCTCTTTCAGTTCGGATTCATTTTGGGTTTCAATTTCCAGGAGCGGGAAGGGAT
>CAZOTM010000374.1:0-2155 GCA_964582675.1 uncultured Clostridiaceae bacterium | reverse complement strand
AGCCCTGGGATAGATTGACCGCCCCATGAAGATTGGAGATCCTGGTCATCCTGCGGATGACAGAATCAGTGAATTGTCCGGACCGCTCGCTTAATTGTTTCACTTTACCACCCGTATCCTCTGTTAAATTTAATATATTGCGCTGCCGCTGGCGGCAGCCTCTCATTTGCTATTATTATTGCTGTCGCTTTTCAACGCCATGGTTTGGAATCCCTGAGCCGATCCAGTCTTTCCCTGCTCTGTCCAATCCATGCGTCAATAGTAACTGGGGGAGTAGCGATAGCTGTAGTGGAAATTTTTAAGCCTTCGATTGATTTCCTCCGGGCTCATTTGCCGGGGGGATTGGGACTCAGACCATACCACCATGCTCTCGTACTCAGGATCCCCGGGATCTGCCATAACCTGGAGGTATTCCTCGTAGCCGCCGGCACCGCCCACATCTTCCGGGGGCCGGTCCCCCCTGCCCTCCAGGTAGATTACTTGAAACCCTTTGGCTTTGACGTTTTTTTCAAAGGTAATGACGTGCTCCCAGGAATCGCCGAAATCATAGAGATAACCTACCTGTTGGTAGGTCGGAAAAATATCCTCCAGGGCGCAGAACCGATCCTGCAAAATATCATTTTTCTTTCGATCGATCCAGTCTAAAGTATCCGGATCGTCATCCATCACGATCAACTTGTCCTTGCTCCCCGGTTTTGCCGCGGTGAAGCTGTGCAGATGATAGTTCAGCCAGTCGAAAACGATCTGGATGACAGTGTGGAGATGTCTGAAGGAAAAGGTGGCCGGAACCAATACCCGCCGGTAGATGTCATGGCCCGGCAGGGCAATGGCGATTTTCAGCTGATAGCACTCCACCTCCAAAACTTCCTGAAAGCTCAGATCAGAATCCCCACTGCCATAAAGGTTCAAGCTGGCCTCCATTTCTTCAATGGGATAAATTCCCTCCCCGCTGCCATCGTCGTGGATCATCCTTCCGGCTGCCAGGCTGATGTACCTCTGGATCAGGGAACTCTCGTCCAGATTTTCCACCAGGAACTGGATTTCGTCAGCGGCTTTATTCATTTTGCTCACCAGGCTCCTGCCCCCCGTTTTGGAAAACTCAATCTCCCCGGAGGCGGCCATATAGCCTTCGATGACTTCCCGACTGAAGCCTTCCATGTGCAGGGCGGTGACGATGGCTTGTTTGATCAATTCTTTGAATCTGCCAAAATCCCTGGGCTTGGGCCGGTAGATGACCACCGGGTATCTGGTCTGGTTGTTCATCAGGATAATGGCTTTTCGCCGGTTGATGGAAATCAAATTGGCATGCCATGCCCTCAGGCTGTCCGGTAAATCTTCTCCCCCGGGTGGCAGCAATTCACCTGGTGCCACATGTATCTTATCCAGCAGGGCTTTCGTGCATTGGATCAGCATAGTCTTTTCCCTCCTTCATCTTTTTTGGTCTGCTCCTGCCATTTCCGACAACTGCCAGTCTCCCGGGTCACCCCGTCCTGCCCAGTCTCACAGGTCACCCAGGTTTTTCCGGGCCAGCCTGGTTCGTCTGGTTTGCCTGATTTGCCTGAGAACTCCACCAGGCAGACGCCTGGCTGGGTATCCATCGATCTTGATATCAGCCGCTGGGCAGATGGTTTCGTGGGTTTTATCGCCTTAATATCAGGTGAATCATCATCCACCCATGCTTAAGGAGTTGCACGTCCCTTGAACAGTTCTTTCTTCCATAATAGTTTATCCAGGGGCAAATAAACAGTGTCAGCTGATCAGCAAACAGCCACGGTCACTTTGAAAGCCGCCCCAGGGAGGTGTATTTCCCTTAGAGGAGACTCATTTGATGCCTGCCAATGGTTTATGATACGCGCCCTAGAACCTGTCAGCCAGGGAATCACTTCGTCTGTAACGAATTCTGTCCATTCCATCACCCATCAAAAAAGACGGGAATCCCCTCAATTTTTGGTATATATAACTGAGAGGATTCCGGCGTCATTTCCGAATTGTCGGATGGCCGGCCGCCCCCGGGATTTTCCCGGGAGGCTGATCCTGCGCCCATCGGCCGGTCGATTTTATTGCCTTGGACTATTTAACGCTGATTTTCAGGGAGCCGCTGGTCATATTCGCCGTGTAGCGGTTGGAGCCGTCACCGTAAGTGTAGGTGCCGCCG
>CAZOTM010000373.1:0-2157 GCA_964582675.1 uncultured Clostridiaceae bacterium | reverse complement strand
AAGCTGGCAGTGGAGATCGAGCAATATACCTAAATAACCGAAAAGGTGTGACTAAGGATATTTGAATTAGGATTGTTGAATATCCCTTGTTGAATAGTGATGGTTAGACAGAAAATCGCTGCGATTTTGTACTTTTTCCGGGATTGGGTTATATTTATAAGGTCGGACCATCGTGCAAGCGAATAGCAAGTCAGACAATTGCGCAAGATATAGGTAGATAGGAGAGCTAATATGAAATTGATCAATGTGAAATACAATTCGGAAGAACGGATCGGCATATTATTGGAGAATCAGGATGTCCGGTTTTTCAAAAAAGACAAAACTCTGATGGACATCATCGAAAAGGTCATGGAGATCCCCTTTGCCGAAAGGGAAGAGCACCTTCTGGCCGCTGCGGGGAATGAGATTGCGCCCCTGGGCGAATACGAGATATTATCCCCCATTGTCCGGCCCAATAAGGATATCCTCTGCGTGGGCTTAAATTACACGGAGCACATCAAGGAATCCCAGTCAGTGACCGCCTATAACGGGGTGGATGCGGATTACACCACTTATTTCGGGAAACGGGCGGACTATATCCGGGCTACAGGGGAAACCATCCAGTGCCTGTCAGGGATCGATCCGGAAATGGACTATGAGGTGGAATTGACCGTCATCATCGGCAAAAAAGGCCGGGGGATCTCCAAAGAAAATGCCCTGGAGCATGTCTTTGGCTACACTGTGGGCAATGACCTGTCCTCCCGGACCCTGCAGCGCAACCATAAGCAGTGGTACCTGGGCAAAAGCCTTGACGGCTATACGGCCATGGGCCCCTGCGTGCTGCTCAATGATGACGGCAAACACAAGGATTTTGCCCTGACCTCGCGGATTGACGGGGAAGTCCGGCAAGCCTCTGACACCAAACACATGATCAAGCCCGTGGAGGCAATTATTTACGAGCTGTCCAAGGGGATGACCCTGTTTCCCGGGGACATCATCATGACCGGAACCCCTGCCGGTGTAGGCATGGGATTTAAACCGGGCAAGTTCATGAAAGAGGGAACAAAAGTGGAGTGTGAGATCGAAGGGATCGGCATCCTGGAGAACCTGATTACTGAACACGACATTTAAATCAATGGACTGGATTCTCTTGACCCTTGTGGCGGGATCCGTCGGGGGGCTGATATTCGCAAAGGCCAGGGTCCCGGCAGGATTCATGGTCGGTTCCATGGTATTTACCACCATTCTGTCCCTGGCCTCCGGACACCATGACATGCCGGACGGCTTCCGGATCATTACCCAGATCACTGCCGGGGCGTTGATCGGGTCAGCGGTAGAGTATAAGGATCTCATTGCCTTGAAAAAGATCATCCTCCCGGCTTTCCAGATGATGGGTCTTATGATCTTTTTCGACATCCTGATGGGCTTTCTCATGTTTGCTGTCACCGAGCTGGACCTGCCCACCAGTCTGATGGCCTCGGCCCCGGGGGGAATGATGGACATTTCCCTGATGAGCGCAGATTTGGGGGCAGATCCCGGCAAGGTAGCCATATTGCAGCTGTTACGGCTGATGACGGTGATGGCCGTCTTTCCCATCCTCATGAAAACGGTCAGCCGAAAAACTGCCGGCACCCAAGACCTGGTTCAGGCGGAGGAAGAGCTCCATCTTCGTGAGGAGGAAAAGGCCCGGCTGAAAAGCAACTGGAGCCTCCGCCGGAGAAAACGGACTAACCTCCTGATCACCCTCTCCCTGGCAGCCGCGGCCGGCTATCTGGGGTATTGGCTGAAGGTTCCCGCCGGCGCCCTGACCTTTTCCGTGCTGGCGGTGGCAGCCCTGAATATTTTTACCGGCCGGGGCTTAATGACGGCCCAGCTGAAGTCCGCGGTCCAGATCCTGGCCGGGGTGCTGATCGGTGTCCGCGTGACCTATGGGGATATCCTGTCCCTCCGTACCATCCTCCTGCCGGCGGGGATCCTTCTGATCGGCATCATCGCCATCAATCTGTTCGTCGGCTATATCCTGCATAAAACCACCGGACTGGACCTCATCACCTCATTGATCGCCAGTGTACCCGGGGGAGTGACCGACATGGCCCTGATCGCCAGGGAGCTTGGGGCCGACCAAAGCAAGGTGGCCATCCTGCAGCTTTTTCGGTATGTTTTCGTCATCGGCTTATA
>CAZOTM010000372.1:0-2171 GCA_964582675.1 uncultured Clostridiaceae bacterium | reverse complement strand
GGGAATTTACATAATGTGAACAATTTCCCAAACTTAATTCATACAATCATTTCATTCTCTTCATGGCTATCTGGTATAATTTTTCTGAGGTGCTGACATTGACAAATTACCAGATCGTTACAGAACAAGAAGAAAAAAAATATCCCCCGAGAATGGTGGATTATTTGAATTACCTGCAAACCATCAAGGGAAAAAGCCCGACCACCGTCCTGGCGTATACATATGACCTGACGGTTTTTTTAAGATTCATGAAGGTGTATAAAAGCCTGGTTCCAAAGGACGTGGATTTTGACGGGATCGACATTGCAGACCTGGATGATCAATTCTTTCAGTCCATCACCCTGCCCAATCTCTATGCCTACATGAGTTTTGTGGAAAAGCAAAGAGACAACATGTCCTATGCCCGGGCCCGAAAAACCGCCTCCTTAAGGACCTTTTTCAAATACCTCCATGCCAAGGCCAGGATCATTGATTACGACCCGGCGTCGGATCTGGAAAGCCCCCGGATTAAAAAACGCAGCCCGATCTATCTGACATTGGATGAATCGGTGACCCTTCTGAAAGGCATGGATCAAGGCGATAAGGACTATTATCGGGATTACTGCATCCTGACCCTGTTCTTAAACTGCGGTCTGCGGCTCTCCGAATTGATCTCCATCACCCGGGATATGATCAGGGAGGATACCATCCGGGTCATTGGCAAGGGCAACAAAGAACGGCTGGTTTATTTAAACCGGGCCTGCATCAAAGCCATCGCCGATAATCTGCGGACCATTAATCTGGACGGGGTCCTGCCGGAATATAAGAATCATATTTTCCTGTCCAGCCACAAACGGCCCATCAGCAAGCGCACGGTGGAACGGCTGGTTAAAAAACATATTCTCAATGCCGGGATCCAGGGGGATCAGTATACGCCCCATAAGCTCCGCCATACAGCTGCCACACTGATGTACAAACATGGCAACGTTGATATCATGTCCCTGCAAATGATCCTGGGCCACGAAAACCTTTCCACTACCCAAATCTATACCCATGTGGATGATGAAGGCTTACGGGAATCCATCAAGTCAAATCCCCTGGCCGATATCGACGAATTTAAAGAAGATTGGAATAAGTGACCCGGCCATTGTCATTACAACTTAAGCCCAGCCGCAGCAGCGGCGTAAAAGAAAGGAGACCAACATGAATCAGATCGTTCCAGCCCTTTGGTTTGGCAATAACGACTGCGAAGAAGCAGTGAATTACTATGTCAGCGTTTTCCCCAACTCCAGTGTCGAGGTCATGAAACGGTATCCGGATGAAACCCTGGATGAGCACTTTGCGGGCATGACCGGGAAAGTCCTCACCGCGGTGTTCCGCTTGAACGGACAAAAATTCACCGCCCTGGATGGCGGCCCCTATTTCTTTTTCAGCGAAGCCATCTCCCTGATGGTGGAATGTAAGGATCAGGCAGAAATTGATTATTATTGGGAGAAGCTGTCCCATCATCCGGAAAAAGAGCAGTGCGGCTGGGTCAAGGATAAATTCGGCTTAAGCTGGCAGATCATCCCGGAAAATATGGGGGACCTGATGGAGACGGACGCTCAAGTCCAGGCGATGATGAAAATGAAGAAAATCATCATCCGGGATCTGGAAGAGGCCGGAAAATAGTCAGACAACCGCTGCCGGCAGAGAATCAACCGATTCTTTGCCGGCAGCGGTTGTTTATCGATTGATCAAACTCGGTTCGTTCCTGGTTGGAAGGTCACCAAGGGAACTTTATCAATCAGCAATCAGTTTTCCGATCAGTCTTCTCCATCCATCCGCACCGCAGTCTCCAGAGCGATCTGCATCATCTGGGTGAAGGTGGTTTGCCGTTCGCTGGAGGACGTGGCTTCGTGGGTCACCAGGGAATCAGAGATGGTGAGGATGGTAAGGGCTCTAACCCTGGCCATGGCGGCTTCCGTGTAAAGACCGGCCGCTTCCATCTCCACGCAGAGCGTTCCAGCCTTGGCAAACAACTCATGGGCGTTGGTTTCATCATAGAAGATATCGGAGGACAGGACATTGCCCACCTTGGTTTTGATCCCCAGTGCTTCCGCCGCTTGATAAGCGGTCAACAGCAGCTTAAAGTCCGCGGTTGGGGCAAAGTCCATGCCCCTGAACCGGTTCTTGTTGGCGCTGCTGGTAGT
>CAZOTM010000371.1:0-2195 GCA_964582675.1 uncultured Clostridiaceae bacterium | reverse complement strand
ACGGAATTGTGGGACAGTGGACGATTGGGTCTGTTTATTGATCCCCAAGGTCTGGTTTATCCGATTTCTCTGAGGAAGGTTGATTTCCGCAGCCGCTTCCCTCATCAGGACTCCAAATAGATATTTTTCAGGTAAAGCATATTATTGACCAGTTTATTGCCCTGCCAGTCCCGTTTGGAATCGGGGGGGACTGGCTCTACACCCCAGGTCCAATTTAGCGGCCAATACCCCTCCGGGTGGAAACTGTGGATCAGGTATTGGGCATAATCCCGGCAAATGGCCGCATTGTTCCGGTAATAGGGACTGGCTGGGGAATCGATATAAAAATCAGGGCTCGTATAGTAGTTGTCCGGAGAATAGCTGCCTTGGTCCCGGGAGAGTACCCGGTCGACGGTTTCTGCCAGGAAGGCCGAAAAACCTGATGGCAGGCTATCTCCTTGCCCGGCTGTTCGAAGGTCCTTATCCAGCATCACAAAGCAGCTCAATTCATGGTCGGACATTTTGTATGGAGTCTTGTAGACTTCCTGGATCATCTCCCGGAAAATCCCCTCGGCCTTTGACCTGAGGGCTGAACCTGCCTCATCAAAGCGGAAAATCAGTCCGAGGAACTCGGCGGTGGGATTAAAGCCAAAGCCCGCATTCGCTTCGCTGTAGTTCCACCAGGGGGCATGGGGGGCTTCCGCCACGCCTCTGCCGGAAGCTGTCCAAAGCTTCCCATTAAAGTCTCCCGTGGTATCCAAATATTGAAAGCAGCCCCGGATGAGATCCATGGCTTCCGCCGGGAATTGGAGCTCCCGGAGGATCCGCAGGGCGCTCCAGGTTGCGATGGGTGTGGAAGCGGGGCTCTGGATATCCGCTTCCAGGCGGTGGCCGAAGCCCCCGTCCGGGTTTTGATAAGCCTTAAGCGCCCTTAATACCTCACTGGGATCCGCCTTGTGGAAATGGTAGTTCCAGCGGGCAACATCCAGATAGCGGCCGTTGCGGTAGAGCCAGCCTTCGCCTTGAGGAAACAACTGCGTATACAGTTTGAGTTTATCACCACTGGTCATGCCCTCTTCCATCTTCCCTGCCTCCGTTTTATCATCCGGGGTCTTAGCTGCCGCTGGCTGTTTTCCCGGGATCTTATTTTCCTGGTTGCTACCGGCATTCTTCAAAAACCGATCCCCAGGGCTGACTCGTCATATTTGTCTCATCTTTTTGTCTCATCTTTTTTGTCTCATTTTAAATGACTCATTTATGCAGACTCAATCTAATAGAAATGGACCCCCACGGTCTCCTCAACTTCAGTGACAAAGATGATGCCCCTGCCTTTCCCCATGATGTCCCGGTTGGTTTGGATCCCCTGAAACATCGCCGCAGCTTTGGCCTGGGTGGTGACCATCAGGACGATCTCCCTTTCCCTGATCTGGCTGAGTCCCGGGATGGCCGGGCTGACAGCTGGTGACGGCTCATAGGCTGTAATTACGGTAGCACCGCCGATGCCGGACTTTTCAGCTTCCAAAATCACGTCTTCGGCAAAGCCCCGGTTGACGATGACATAAACTGCCTTGATCCTAGTTCCGCTTGCCTCGTCGGTGTCCCCGGGGGATTGGCTGATGGCTGCTTGCTTGTCCTCCGGGATATTGGGTAGTATTGCCTTGCCCAGGAAGGCGATGCCGGTATTGGGCTCGTTTAACTGCAGTTCAGTGGTCAGGTCCTGGAGGATCCCCTGGGCGTTTTCTCTTGTAGCGAGGATCGTGACGACCCCTTTGCGCATATCGGTGATCCCCGCACTTTTTTGGATGGTCTTTTTGACGGTTCCCCGGCCCAGGTAAAGACAGATGGCTTTGGTATCATGCCAGGAAGCGATCATGGCAACCCGTTCCCGGGTATAATAGCTGGAAATGACGGTCAATACGCACAATCCATTTTGCTCCTCGTCAAAGCTTTGCTCTTCCCCCATTTTCTGATCCCCCTCCCTGTATACCTCCAATATACTTTACCTCGGCCAAAACTGCGGCCGTTTCCCCGATTATTTGCAATTTTTTTATATTTTCAGCCGGCGCTCCCTGCCCGAAAAAACAGGCAGCAGGTGCGAAATTTCGCGCCTGCTGCCTGCTTTTCTTTATTGGATGATCCGTTACAGGTTGGTTACTGAACGACGGTCCGTTCGATGGTGGTAAAGGTCAAATCCTTGTAGTCGCCGATGGTGTTGC
>CAZOTM010000370.1:0-2200 GCA_964582675.1 uncultured Clostridiaceae bacterium | reverse complement strand
GATTCGCTGGGTCGGTCCAAATCAACTTTTAACAGGGCATTCTTTTCTGTGTCTGCCTGTTTGACGCAATCAGCCACTGCATACTTAATGGCCCGGCTGGTGTAGGTAGCTCCGGTGGCCACATCCACGTCCAGAGACTGCATTTCAACGATCTTGGCGGGGATGTCCTTGATGGCGGCATCGGTCAAACCGGCGGTTTCCGCATGTTCCTTAACGGTGACGGTTTCGATCTTGGAATCGCTAAAGACGACTTCGACTTTGACCTGTCCGTTATTGCCTTTGGCTTCAGCATTGTAGGTGCCGGCCTTGAATGACAATTTGGGGCCGTCTGCCTGCGTAGCGGCCTGTGTGGCGGCCTGCGTGGCTGCCTGTGTGGCGGCCTGGCTTGCTGCCGGTGCCTGAGTGCTGGTAGCTGCCGGTGTACAGGCAGTTGCCACGAGGGCGGTTATTAAACATGTTCCCAGGATCTGCTTTAATTTGATCATTGTTCTCTCCCTATTTTGGTTTTTAAGCTTTGATAGATTTTTTGCTCAAAATACTCTGATAGTCAAAATATTATCATAGGGAGCTGTTTTTTGTTATTCTGGCAATTGTCCCGGGGATAGGTACATTTGTCCCTATCTAGTGGATTTATTTTCACGCCGCAGCCAATAACTGGCTGCTTCCGTCCGGTTTGTCACATTGATTTTTTTAAAGATGGTGCTGATGTAGTTTCGGACGGTCTTATCCGAGATGGCCAGCAACAGCCCAATCTCCTTATTGGATTTCCCCGCACTGATTAGTTCGATGATGGCCAGTTCCCGGGGGCTTAAGCCCTCCTCCCCGGGACTGTCCCCTTCCTTGGTCAGGCTCTGGATGACCCCCTCCGATACGGCCGGGTCAAGGATATGGGAGCCCTGGTGTACCAGTTTGATGGTGTCGCACAAGACATCATACTTGATGTTTTTGAGCAGGTAGCCATCTGCCCCGGCCCGGATGGCTTCGAGAACCAGGTGATTTTGGGAATAGGCCGTCAATATGATGATCTTGACCTCCGGATAGAGGCGTTTGATCATGGTGCAGCTGCTCACCCCATCCCCGTCGGGCAGTTTGAAATCCAGGAGGATAAGCTCCGGCTTGGCCTTGGGGATGATTTCCAGGGCGTCTTTTAACGTGCCGGCTTCGCCGCAGACCTGGATGGATGCATTCAGATCCAAAAGCATTTTTAAGCCGTCTCTGACGATGGCGTGGTCATCCACCAACAAGACTTTAATTTTAGCTGCCATGTGGCTCCTCCCAGGGGATTGCGATTTTGATCTCCAACCCCTTTTGTAAATTATGGATGGCGAATGTGCCGCCCATCCCTTCGGTTCGAACCTGCATGGATTGCAGACCAAAGTGTTTGGCTTGGTTCCGATCCGCCGCCTGCAGCCCAATGCCGTTATCCGTTACGGTGATATTCATGGTGCCGGCAGCCTCTTCCAGGTGGATTTTGGCACGGTCCGCCCCGCTGTGTTTGGCGATGTTGGTGATGGCTTCCTGGATGATGTAGTAGATTTGCGTGGATTTTTCCGGGGACAGATGATGTTTGTAGAGGGCGCCCTTCCCCGGCTGAAAATCCAGGGTGATCCGCTGAGCTTCCTGATGCAGATTGATGAGGGCCTGGAGGTTGTCTTTCAGCTGGGGAAGCTCCACGAGATCCTCGGTGGAAGCTGACATGAATTCCCGGACCTTGGCGATGGTTACATTCAAATCTTCCTTGATTTCCGCCAGCTTCATCGGCAGAGCCGGTGCCTTGGGATCCACCAGGATGTACTCCAGTTTTAAGCCGGCGGCATAGAGGAGTTGGATAATGCCGTCATGGATCTCCAATCCCAGCTTTTTCCGCTCGTCGGCTGCCATCTTGTCCTGTTCCAGCTGGCGCAGGCGCTGGAGCTGTTCCAGGCGAAACCCCTGGATCAGATGGAGGAGGACGTAGTTGATCAGAATCCCCATCCCGGCCTTCAGGAATAAGGTCTGAAAGCCGAAGGCCGTAAAAAACGCCTCCCGGTTGATCAAACTGGCCGGGAAAAAATCCCCCCGTTGGACGATGAGCCCCTCGAGAACCCCATTGATCAACAGGATCCAGGCCAGCTGCTGATGGCTTCGCCCGGCAGATGGGGCATTTCCCAGCTTCAGGCCTGCCCCATGATAACTTAGGGCGGCCGCTGCCAAAATGCCG
>CAZOTM010000369.1:0-2202 GCA_964582675.1 uncultured Clostridiaceae bacterium | reverse complement strand
CCACATGCCAGCCTAATTTACTGGCAGCCCAGCCTAAATGGACTTCCAGGACCTGGCCGATGTTCATACGGGACGGTACACCCAGTGGGTTCAGGCAGATCTGCAGGGGGCTGCCATCGGGCAGGAACGGCATATCTTCCTCCGGCAGGACCCTGGAGATTACACCCTTATTGCCGTGGCGTCCGGCCATCTTATCCCCGACGGAAATCTTTCGTTTCTGGGCAATGTAGCATCTGACCAGCATGTTCACACCGGCCGGCAGCTCAGCGGCATTCTCCCGGGTGAAGACCTTGACGTCAACGATGATGCCCTTTTCGCCGTGCGGCACTCTAAGGGAGGTATCCCTGACTTCACGGGCTTTCTCGCCGAAGATGGCCCGCAGCAGTCTTTCTTCTGCGGTCAGTTCGGTTTCACCCTTGGGGGTGACTTTGCCCACCAGGATATCCCCGGAGCGGACTTCAGCGCCGATTCGGATGATGCCGCGCTCGTCGATGTCCGACAGGGCGTCATCCCCCACGTTGGGGATGTCTCGGGTGATTTCCTCAGGCCCCAGCTTGGTATCCCTGGCTACGGCCTCGTATTCCTCGATGTGGATGGAGGTGAAGATATCATCCCTGACCAGCTCCTCGGAAATGAGCATGGCATCCTCATAGTTATAGCCTTCCCAGGTCAGGAAGCCGATCCGGATGTTTTTGCCCAGGGCGATTTCACCCAGGTCGGTGGAGGGACCGTCGGCCAGGATATCCCCGGCTTTGACATGATTCCCCTTGACCACGATGGGCTTCTGGTTGATGCAGGTTCCCTGGTTGGACCGTTTGAATTTTAATAGCTTGGTGGAATCAATGCCGCCGTCCGCATCTCTTTGGACTTTGATCTCATTGGCGGACACATAGGTCACCACCCCGTCGTGCTTCGCCTTGGGCAGCACGCCGGAATCATAGGCCGCCCGGTATTCGATGCCGGTGCCGACGATGGGGGCTTCGGTTTTTATGAGGGGAACTGCCTGACGCTGCATGTTGGCACCCATCAGGGCCCGGGAGGCATCATCATTTTCCAGGAAGGGGATCATGGCGGTGGCCACGGATACCAGCTGTCTGGGGGATACGTCCACCAGGTCAACTTCTTCCTTGGGCACCAGGATAACATCTTCCCGTCTCCGCACGGTTACCCGCTCGTCCAGGAAGTGGCCTTCCACGTCCAGGGGCTCGGTGGCCGGAGCGCAGAGGTAAAGATCCTCTTCATCGGCAGTGTAGTATCTGATTTCATTGGTGACGACACCCTTCTCTTTATCCACCAAGCGGTAAGGCGTTTCGATAAAGCCGTATTCATTGACCCGGGCATAGGAAGCCAGGGAAACGATCAAGCCGATGTTGGGACCTTCCGGGGTCTCGATGGGGCACATTCTGCCGTAATGGGAATGGTGAACGTCACGGACTTCCATGCCTGCCCGGTCTCTGGACAAGCCGCCGGGTCCTAAAGCGGAAAGCCGCCGTTTATTGGTCAGTTCCGACAGGGGGTTGGTCTGGTCCATGAACTGCGAGAGCTGGGAGGATCCAAAGAACTCCTTGATGGCTGCCGCCACGGGCCGGATATTGATCAAGGCCGAGGGGGTAATGTTGTCCTGATCCTGGATGGTCATCCGTTCCTTGACTACCCGTTCCATTCTGGATAACCCGATCCGGAACTGGTTCTGGAGGAGCTCGCCCACGGAACGGATCCGCCGATGGCCCAAATGGTCGATGTCATCGATGACGCCGATCCCGTAGGGCAGGCCCAATTCGTAGCTCATGGTGGCGAAGATGTCATCCTTAATAATGTGCTTGGGGACCAGATCATGGATCCGCTCCTTGATCTCGGCTCTGAGGGCTGCCTTGTCCGTATTGGCTTCCAGGATCTCCCGAAGCACAGGATAATGGACCGTGTCCCGGTACAGGGAGTCGGTTTCCTCCAGCTCCACAAACTTGTTCAAGGGGACAAAGTGGTTGCCGATGACCCGGACTACCCGGTCCTCAACTAAAATGTCCACGGAGTTGATACCGGCTTCCATGATCTCAAAAGCGATGTCCCGGGTGATCTTGGTACCTTTTTCCGATAAAATCTCCCCGGATTCCGGATCGATGATATCAACGGCTGAGACCTGGTTTATGATTCGCGGTACGATATTGAGTTTCTTATTGAACTTATACCGGCCGACTTTGCTTA
>CAZOTM010000368.1:0-2203 GCA_964582675.1 uncultured Clostridiaceae bacterium | reverse complement strand
ACATGATAAATCATAGCCGGTTCGCTGAGGACCTTTTGCAATTTTATGATAAAGAGGCCAGGGAGCTGCCTTTTCGGGTGAGCCCCCGGCCGTATTACACCTGGATCTCGGAGATTATGCTGCAGCAGACCCGGATGGAGACGGTGGTTCCTTATTTCAACCGGTTTATCCGGGAGATCCCGGATATCCCCGCCCTGGCGGCGGTGGAGGATGACCGATTGATGAAGCTGTGGGAGGGTCTTGGCTACTACTCCAGGGTCAGGAATCTAAAGAAGGCGGCTCAGGTAATGGTAGAGCAATATGGGGGAGAAATGCCCGATTCCTTTGCGGAGCTGATCAAGCTCCCCGGGATCGGGCCCTATACGGCCGGAGCCATTGCCAGTATCGCCTTTGGCAAGGCCGTGCCGGCGGTGGACGGCAATGTGATCCGGGTCTTCAGCCGGCTGGAAGCCTATGGGGGGATGGCGATGAACGCCCGGGGCAGGCAATTCATCCAGGCAGCGGTGGAAGCAGTCATTTCCAGGGAGCGGCCCGGCGACTTCAACCAGGCGGTCATGGAGCTGGGGGCCACGGTGTGTCTGCCCAATGGGGAGCCCCTGTGCGGAAAATGTCCTGTGCAAGGCCATTGCCTGGCTTTCCGACAGGGGGATCCCCTGGCCTATCCGGTGCTGCCGGTGAAGAAGCAGCGGCGGATCGAGGACCATACGGTCCTGCTCCTCCGCCAGGGGGACAGCTTTCTGGCAGAACGGCGCCCCTCGGAAGGACTTCTGGCAGGACATCTGCAGTTCCCCATGAAGGCGGGGACTCTGTCCCTGGAGGAAACAGAAGCATGGTTACGCTCCCTGGGCTTCACCGGGTGGGAAATCCGTCAGGGGGAAACGGCCAGACACATCTTCAGCCACATCGAATGGCACATGCAAGCTTTCCTGGTCTGTGTCACCTCCAGCCAGGTCAGCGAGGGATACGAAAACCTCAAGTGGATCAAAGGGGAGGACCTGGCGGTCATCACCCTGCCCACCGCCTTTAAGCAGTATCGGCAGACCATGCAGCGGCTCCTTACGGAAGAAAACGGATGAAGGCATGAATAAACAGCCTGGAAAACCCAGGGATTGGCTGAAGTAGGTCCTCCCAGGGGATTTTTTACTGGAAATTACCTAATTCTGCTGTGAATGGAACTTGAAACTGTCCAGGGAAATAATTTTCTGGGGGCGGTTAATTAAGCGGCCGGCCAGGTGGAGTTGGAGGTTGGAAAGCGTGAGTTATTTACTCCATGGGGATAAACCATTATGCTGGAAGCAAGTGAATACAATCGGAGGAAAATCCAGCAATGAATGGGGGAGGGAATCATGATGAGGGGTGAGCGTCTGCAGTTAAGATACATGACCTGGCCGGATATCAGGGAAAAATTAGAGCAGGGCTTTGATACGGTGATCATAAGTCTTGGGGCAATGGAGCAGCATGGACTCCATCTGCCGGAATGCACCGACGAGACCATTGGGACCGGTCTGGCCTGCGGCCTGGCAGACAAACTTGGCAAGGCTCTGGCAGCACCGACCATCATCCCGGGACTATCTGACCACCATATGGTCCTGCCCGGAAGTCTGACCCTTCGACCGGAAACCTTCAAGGCGGTGGTGGAGGACTACGTCAGCTCCTATTATCGGCACGGCTTTAAGAAATTCATCTTCCTCCCCTCCCACGGCGGGAATATGGATATCACCGAGAGACTGGTCCGTGAACTGAAGGAAGGGTATCAGGATGTCAGTTTCTATAATGCACTGACTCTGGATCGGCTGATCCCGATCCTGCACCAATTTGAAACTGAACTGGGGATGGCTCCGGGCACCTGCGGCGGCCACGCCTGTGCCTTTGAGACCTCCCTGATGCTGTATCTGGCGCCGGAGCTGGTCAGGATGGAGTTGGCAAAACCTGGCTATGTGGGACTGCCAAGCCGGGAGCTGGTCCAAACCATGTTCAAGCGTGGGATAGTGGGCATATCGGATATCGGGGTAATGGGTGACCCCACCAAGGCGACCAGGGAACTGGGTGAAATGTTCTATGAAACGGTCATTGCGGCCATGGCACGATATCTTGCAGAGACGGGATAACCCTCGAGGCAGCGGAAAGAAACAAAGTAAGGAAGACGGTCAAGCTAAACGGGCAAAGATAAACAATGCTAAACGGGAAATGATAAACAAAGCTA
>CAZOTM010000367.1:0-2211 GCA_964582675.1 uncultured Clostridiaceae bacterium | reverse complement strand
CGCTTGATGATATCATCGGCATGGAGCATGCCCTTGCCGATGAATTCAAACATGGACAGGAGGCGGGGCACCCCATTGCCCACATAGTGCCGGGTGGTTAAAAACATATACTGGGCCCCGTCGATGAGCTTGGTCTCCAGATCCTTCTTGATGATGGGATTCTTTTTGCGCAGGTGGGCATAATTGGCGCACAGGATCACCGTGTTGATCCCGTCCTTCGCCCATTCCTTTGCCATATAATAGGGCCGAAACTCCATGCCCATGGTCTCGGAGCCGGCATAGTGGTCGATATACAGTACGTTCATAAGAGCTCCTAACCTCCGAAAAAGACGGCTTTGACGGTTTGCCATAACAGCTTGACATCGTTGTGAAAGGCGGCATTTTCAACATATTCCAGGTTGATCCGCAGTTTTTCGGGCATGATTTCTTCGATATAGGTCTTTTCCGGATCGCTGGATTCCCCCAGGAGCTCATGCTCCTTGCGGTACTTGATGGAGGCCAGATCCGTCACCCCCGGCCGGACGCTCAATACCCGGCGCTCGGCTTCAGAATAATGGGCCACATAGCGGGGTACCTCCGGCCGGGGACCCACAAAGCTCATCTCCCCGCGGACGATGTTGATGATCTGGGGCAGTTCATCCAGCTTGTATTTCCTTAAGAAATCGCCGACGCCCGTCACCCGGTGATCCTTGCCCACGGTGATCTTCAGCCCGTGCTTTTCCGCATCGGGGATCATGGTCCGGAACTTAAAAATCTTAAAAGGCTTCCCGTCCTTGCCTACCCGTTCCTGGAGAAAAAACACCGGACCGGAGGAGGTCAGCTTGATCACCGCCGCAATGAGGAGGAGCACCGGCGTTAAGACGATGAGGCCCAACAGGCCAAACACCAGATCAAACAGGTTTTTCCCGAGCAGGCGTGTATTGATATCACTGTTCCCCATTTAGTAATTCCCGCTGGCGGAGAGGTCTTTGACGATTTGGATGAGGTTGTCCATGACATACTCCACGTCCTCGTCCCTCAACAGCGTATGGAGCGGCAGGGTGATCTCATTCTCATAGCGGTGATAGGCATTGGGATAATTCGCGATATCAAATCCCATGGCCCGATAGGCGGTCATCATTGGCAGCGGCTTGTAGTGGACATTGGTGGCGATCCCCCGCTCATCCATGAGCTCAATGACCCGGTTGCGGAAAGCTACGGATTTACCGGTCAGATTGACCAGGTAGAGATGGCCCGATGACGTCATGTTTTCACTGAAATGCTGGAAGGACTCAAAACCAGCCACCTCCCTCAGCCGCCTGTCATACCGGGCAATGATCTGTTTACGCCTCGCCAGAAGTTCCGGATAGCGCTCCAGCTGGACTAAACCAATGGCCGCCATGATGTCGGTCATGTTCCCCTTATAGCCGGTATACTTGATGTCATATTCCCAGGCACCGGGCTCAGTTTTGGCCAGGGCGTCCTTGTCCTGCCCATGGAGAGCCCAGAGCATAAATTCCTTGTAGACTTCCTTGTTGTCCAAATCCTCCCGCCGCTTCCAGGTGATGGCTCCCCCTTCAGCAGTGGTTAGGTTTTTTACCGCATGGAAGGAAAAACAGGAAAAATCGGCGATGGAGCCGGACTTTTTGCCGTTACAGGTGGAACCGAAGGAATGAGCGGAGTCGGACAGAATGATGATCCGGCCGAATTTGGCCTGGATCTCGCCCTTGGGCTGGAACAAATGACGCTTTGCTTCGGCGATTTGGATGAGCTTGGCCGAGTCCACCATGACGCCGGCAATGTTCACCGGGATGATGGCTTTGGTCCGCTCGGTGATTTTAGCAGTTACATCGTCATAATCGATCAAAAAACTGTCTTTTTGACAATCGGCTAAAACGACTTTAGCTCCCACATGGTCAATGACCGAAGCGGAAGCGGTATAGGTATAGGCCGAAGTGATGACTTCGTCCCCTGGCCCAATGCCCAGATATCTTAATACCAGCTCCATGCCGATGGTGGCTGAATTGACGCAGACCGCCCCGGCGGCGTCCGTATAATCTGCGATCTCCCGCTCAAACTGCTTGGTTTTAGGTCCGGTGGTGATCCAGCCGGATTTGAGCACCTCCACCACTGCGTCGATCTCCCGCTGCGTGATATCAGGGGGTGAAAAATTTATCTTCATGGTATTTCTCCTCTTGTTTGCAAATTAAAAGGTTGATGGCTTTGGCTCCC
>CAZOTM010000366.1:0-2231 GCA_964582675.1 uncultured Clostridiaceae bacterium | reverse complement strand
GTTTGTTCCCGCTCGTCATTGCCCCCGGGCATTCCTCCGTTTTCACGGGACTTTCCGATGGCGTCGATTTCGTCGATGAAGATGATACAGGGTGCCTTGGCTTCCGCTTCTTTGAAAATATCCCGGACTCTGGCTGCGCCCATGCCGACGAACATTTCAACGAAGGCGGAACCGGACTGGGAGAAGAAGGGCACATTGGCCTCTCCGGCAACGGCTTTTGCCAGGAGGGTCTTGCCGGTCCCCGGGGGGCCGACCAATAAAGCGCCCTTGGGCAGCCTTGCCCCAATGGAGGCATACTTCTGCGGATTGTGCAAAAAGTCGACGATCTCCGTCAGGGATTCCTTGGCCTCATCCTGGGCGGCAACATCCTTAAAGCTAACGCCGGTGGTCTGTTCATAGAGTTTGGCAGTGTTTTTGCCCATTCCCATCAAACCGCCGCCCTTGGTATTCATGGATTTCGAAAACATCCGGAAGATAAACACAAACAGGAGGATGGGCAGGACAAAGGTACTCAGAATCGTAAAAATCATGCTGACCATATCACTGCCCTTGAGGAATTCGATTTGAACGCCTTTCGCCTGGGCCTGCTCTGTGATCATTGAAACCACTGGTTCTGCAGCCACGGTTTGAAACTCGGCGCCATTTTTCAGGGTGTAGGTTATGGTGTCCGTCGTTTTGTCGTATTTCATGGCTTTGACATTATCGATACTTAATTCATGGGTCAGATCAGAATAGGTCGCCTGTTCTGCCTGGGACCCGCTGAAGCCTTTTATGGTATAAAACATGATGATCATCAAAATCATGATCACACTGAGGATTGCCGATTGCTTGATATCAGGTTTTGGCGGTTCATTGCCGCTATTTTTCTTATTTTTATTCTCGCCCATAATCTCTCCTTAAAGGTGTGAAAGTCGGTTGATCGCTTCTGCATAAATTTCTGCAGATTTTAAAAGATCTTCAACAAAAATGTACTCATCGGCAATGTGCGCAACATCCTCCCGTCCAGGGAAGCCCGGCCCGAAGGCCACTACATTCTTCATGGCCTTGGCGTAAGTCCCGCCGCCGATGGCGATGGGCTGACTGTCTGTCTCCCCCGTCACCTTTCGGTATACCTCCATCAGGGAGGCAACGATGGGCTCTTCCCGGGGGTAGAAGAGGGGCGGTGTAAATGAAATCACCTCGGTTGCAAATCCGGCCGCCCGCATGGTTTCCCGCAGCGGTCCGGCAATTTCTTCCTGTTCATAGGTGACCGGGATTCTGATGTCCAGCGTGACCTTCAGTTCCTGGTTTGCATACTCCAGGATACCGGCATTGACTGTCAATTCACCGGACTCTTCATCCCTAAAGCCGATCCCCAGCTTCTCGCCGGTGGTATCTTTCAAGGCTTCGCTGAGGAATGTCATGTCCCCTGCCAGCTTTGCATCCAGGGCCCGGATCGCCCGGAACAGCTTGACGATGGCATTGTCACCTTTATCCGGGGTGGAACCATGGGCAGATTTGCCCTTTAGGATGAGTTCCTCTGTCTCCCCGTCCTTGCGGTAGGAAAGTCGGGCAGTATCCGGAACCATATTGGGGGCGCTGCCTCCGGAGAGGGCGATGATCTCCATCTCCCCATCCTCCAGCCGTTTTCTTATGGTGACCCGCATGATGCCTTTTTCGGCGTTGATCACCGGAAATACGCCGTCCGGTGTGAATCCGGCCTTGGGGTGGCCGAATTTCTCAACAAACCTGGCAATGTCCGGTCCCCCGGTTTCCTCACTGGTCCCTAATATCAGCATTACCCTGGAGCCAGGTACCATACCAGCCTCCTGGAGGGCTTTCATCCCATACAGGGCAGCCACCACCGGGCCTTTATCGTCAGAGGTGCCCCGGCCGTAGATCTTTCCGTCGTGGATTTCCCCGCCGAAAGGGTCATACGTCCAGTTATCCCCTGCCGGAACCACATCCAGGTGGCCTAACACTGCAACATAGGGCTCGCCTTGCCCGAAGGCGGCATAGCCGGCATAGCCTTCCACGGATCCGGTTTCAAAGCCCAGTTCCCCGGCAATTTTAAGCGCTTCCTCAAGACAGGCAGCAACTGCTGTTCCGTTGTAGGCGCCCTCCTCCGGTATTCCCGCAACGGAATTGAACGCGATGAGTTTTTTAAGATCCGCTGTCATATTATCTTTATGGCTGTTGATTATTTCTTTTAAATTCATTCTGTTTGCCCTTCCTATTATGTTAAAAATTGC
>CAZOTM010000365.1:0-2256 GCA_964582675.1 uncultured Clostridiaceae bacterium | reverse complement strand
ATTGATATGATCATATGGCTCCTGGGTGGACTGGGACTCTTCCTATACGGCATGAAAATGATGGCAGATGGATTGGAAAGTGCTGCCGGCAATAAACTTAAATTTATTTTGGAAAAGGTCACTAAGAATCCTTTGAGCTCGGTGCTGGTTGGCGCCGCTGTGACCGCCATCATTCAATCCAGTTCAGCCACCACGGTCATGGTGGTGGGCTTCGTGAATTCCGGGATCCTGAATCTGGTTCAGGCCACCGGGATCATCATGGGGGCCAACATCGGCACAACGGTCACTGCTTTTCTGGTTTCCATCAACGTGGATGCCATCATACCGGTGTGCCTCTTTGCCGGTACGGTCATGGTCCTCTTTTCCCGGGCAAGGAAACGCCGGGATGTAGCCATGATCCTCCTGGGGTTCGGCATCATGATGCTGGGCATGAAAACCATGAGCGGCGCCATGGCCCCTCTGCGGGAGTCGGAGGCCTTCCGAAATCTGATCCTGACCCTGGGCACGAAATGGTATCTGGGTATTTTGCTCGGCCTGGTCATTACCCTGATCATCCAGTCCAGCTCGGCATCAACCGGTATCCTGATCGCCTTGACCGCCACGGGTAAAATTACAATTGAAGTTGCTTTCCCCATCATCCTGGGGGCCAATATCGGGACCTGCATCACGGCATTGCTCTCCTCCATTACCGCCAATAAAACCGCCAAGCGGGCGGCAGTGATCCACTTGCTGTTCAACCTGATCGGCACCGCAATCTTCCTTCCCCTGGGTCCCATCCTTATCGCGGTGGTCAAGGTCATTTCCCCGGAAAGTGTACGATTGGAGATCTCCTTCATCCACCTGATCTTTAATACTCTCAATACGGCGCTCCTTTTGCCTTTCGCAGGGGTTCTCATCCGTCTTTCTGCGTTGATTGTGGGGCCGGAAGAGGCCATGCCTGCAGAGATCCTGGATAAGCGGCTGCTGCAGACACCAAGCATTGCTGAAGGCCAGGTCATCCTGGAAACAGTCAAGATGGCTGAACTGGCGAAAAAGAACTTTGAAATGGCCATGCATGCCTTCATCAATGATGACCTTTCAAAAATGGATGAGATTTATAAAAACGAAAAACGCATTAATGAGCTCACCGAGATCATTACTCAATTTATGGTGGATCTCTCCGGCAGCGACATCGACATCAATGAATTTGCTCGGATCGGGGATACCTACCATGTGATCAACGACATCGAGCGAATCGGTGACCATGCTGAAAATATCATCGAGCTGGCAGAGGAAAAACATCAGAAAAATGTTCTGATAACTGACACCGCCAAGGAAGAACTTGCTACAGTCTATAACTATAACATCCTGGCCCTGGATACGGCTATTGAAAGCTACCGCTCCAACGATAAGAAAAAGGCTCTGACCATTGGAGGGATTGAAGCCCGGATCGATGCCCTGCAGAAGGAGTATCGCGATACCCATATCCGCCGTCTCAACGCCGGAAAGTGCACTCCCCTTGCCAGTATCCTTTTCCTGGATCTCCTCTCCAATATGGAGCGGGTGGGTGATCACTCCAAAAACATCGCGGATACGGTAGCCAATGTTACGGAAGAAACCATCTATCCAGCCATTTAGATAATGAATAATCCAAGCTGATCCAAAGCCAACCATTATTTCACATCATGGAGTGTTTGCTGTTGACAGAAGCTCCATTTAAAATCACTTCCGGAACATCCGCCAAGGGGCATGATGATAAGTCATGCCCCCTGGTTTTTTTATAGACTATATCGTGCTATTTCGGGACTAGTTTTTCCAGCCATTCGCTTTTTCCTGATAATTTTGAGTTGATTTTTATCAGCCAGCGACCTTTTGGAGCAGGTAATCCAATTGACTGACCATTGCGTGAGTTTGACCCTCAAGACATTTCTTGTTCGAATTCTCTGGCTTAGTTACAATCTTTTTTGTTGGTTTTTAAAATAATCCGTCGAATGTGACAATAAAGTCACTAAAACTCCAAAAAAATACCAATGCTACTCAACGTAGCCGGGATGTTATGCCCAATTTCTCGTGAAATTCCCCCAAATGAGTATTATGCAGATAGAAGCTTCAGAAAACCAAGAACAGAAAAAACAGAACAGAAAAAAAACCAAGGAAACGTGAAACTAAAAAGGAGAAAAAACAACGGAGGAAGATCCTTCAGGAAAATCCCACCGACACTTACTGTATAGTCCGGAACAAAGTGTCGTAAAGCTACCGACTTGTCACAACCTCAAT
>CAZOTM010000364.1:0-2267 GCA_964582675.1 uncultured Clostridiaceae bacterium | reverse complement strand
TCTCGCTGCGGATCACCCGCCCTCCGGCCTGGGTGATTTTATTCAGTCCGGGATAAGTATAGGCATATTTGAAGCCATCGCTTTTCAATTCTTCAAAATAGTCCAGGATCAGCTGTCTTTCATAGTCGAATTGCGGGTAGCCCACCCCGACCAAAGCCGCCCCGATCAGGCTGTCCCCCTTCAGATCGATGCCTTCGGCAAAGATACCGCCCATGACCATGAAGTAAACCATGCTCCGGTCACTCCGGTATAAAAAATCATTGAGCACCCCTTCCCGGTCTTCTTCCCGCAGTCCGCTCTCCTGCCGTTTGATGATGAACTCCCCGCCGTATTTTGTTTCAAACCGGTCCAGGACATCCCCCATGTACTTATAGCTTGGGAAAAAGGCGATATAGTTGCCCACCCGGCTTCTCAGCATCTTCGCGATATTATCGGCAATTTTTTCAAAGGAGAACTCCCGGTACTTATAGCGGGTATCCACTTCCCAGTCACAGTAAACTTGAAGATGGTCCTTGTCAAAGGGCGAGGCGAGCATCATCCGGTAGTCGGTTGCCGTCCCCCCGTATAGGTCGATGTAGTAGTCCATGGGCGTCAAGGTCGCGGAAAAGAACACGGCCGCATCGGCTCTCCCCAGGGCTGATCTGAGGTTTTCCGCAGGATCTATGCAAAACAGCTTGATGCGGACATCGCCCCCAACATTTGTCACATAGGTCAGATAGCCCTCATTGTATAGTTCGGCGATCCGCCGGAAGGACAGGCACTCAAAATAAGTATTCAACAGGAGCTCGTCCACCGCCTGGTCCTCTGTCTTGAGCTTCAGCCTCATCACCTGGTAAGCCTCATCAGAGAAAAACTTTTCACAGGCGGCGCAGAATTTATCCGTCAGATCCAGCAGCTCCGGCGGATAGTCCTTTTCCTGAAAATTCCCGCCGGCATCGTGCCCCTTTGCGCCCAGTTCCTTCAGGGCCTTGGCACAGGCCTCGGCCGCTTTGCGGATCTCCGGGGAATAGGGTTTCAGGTCTTTTTTCAGGATCTTAAAGGGCTCCCGCTGGAGACTGGCACTGAACATGGCCCTGGAACGATCCAGCAGGTTATGGGCCTCGTCGATGAGGAACACATACTTTTCCGACCGCTCGTCAAAAAACCGCTTCAAATACACCCTGGGATCAAAGGCATAATTATAGTCGCCGATGATGATGTCCGCATACAGGGATAGATCCAGACTGTACTCAAAGGGACAGACCATATGCTTCCTGGCATACGCCTCCACCTTCTCCCGGACCATGGAATCCTCATTTTCGAGGATATCCGCAACTGCCGGGAGGACCCGGTCAAAGTGGCCTTTGGCATATGGACAGTAGTCGGCGTCACAGTTGACTTCCTCCATGAAGCAGATTTTTTCCTTGGAGGTTAACGTGATGCTGCGGAGGCTGGCCCCCTGTTCCCGAAGAAGCCGGACTGATTCCTCGCCGATGGCTTTGCCGGTGCCTTTGGGCGTCAAATAAAAAATCCGGTCCGTCTTGCCTTCCCGCAATGCCTTGACGGCGGGGAACAGGGCGGAGATGGTCTTGCCGGTCCCCGTGGGGGCCTGGATGAAGATCCTTTGATTTTCCCGGATCGTTCCGTAGATCGCCACCGCCATCTCCCGCTGTCCGGGCCGGTAGTTGGAAAACGGGAACCCCGCCAGCTTGATGGAGAGGTTGCGTTTCTCCATCCACTTGAAATACAGTTTCTTGAAATGGATAAATTGCAAGAGGACGGCCTCGGTGAATTCTGTCAGCTCGTCCTTGGTATAATGCCGGTCAAAGGAGCGGAATTCCTCCGACCCGATATGGAAGTAGGTGAGCTTTAAATCGATCCCTTCCAGATTCTGTTCGGTCACTGCCATATACCCATAAAATTTCAGCTGGGCCCAATGGAGGGGATAATCCTCCGCCTCGATTTCCGACAGGGTCTGGTAAGTGCTCTTGATTTCCTCGATATAGTCCCAGGGCAGAACCCCGTCCGCCCTGCCGTCAATGATGACCTTGATATCGTCTGCGCTGTATTCCGTTTTCAGATAATATTCCTTCAGATAGTCTCCGGTCTTTTCCTGCCTATTCTTCTGATGCAGCCGGTGGACCCTGGAGCCTTCCTCCGCCCGCTCCGGGCTCAGGATCATCATCCCCGTGCCGATGTCTCCGGCCAGCAGGATGCTCTCCACCAGATTTCGGACGCTTATTTTCACTGTGTACATTACTCAGCCCTACCCTTTATAAAACAATTAT
>CAZOTM010000363.1:0-2278 GCA_964582675.1 uncultured Clostridiaceae bacterium | reverse complement strand
TTTCAGGGCTGCGGGGAGAAATCCTTCAGGCACGTCCCGGACTGCGGTTTACTCCGGCGCCTGGTGAACCCGATTGTTTCAAATCAATTTATGTAGTGTCCACCCCTGATTTAAAGCTATAATAAGCATAAAGATCCAATCATTAAAAAAAATCCGGGAATGAAATTGAAATGAACTTGAAAATGAACTTGAAAATGAAAAAGGAGAGCCAGAATGTCAGACTTTAAAAACAACCGTAAAATCGCACCAATGAAGGATGGCCCCTATTTTGTCTATGGCAATGTCCCACTGACGGAAAAGATCATGGTCCCCAGGGGCAGGGGCAAGGAATTGATCGAAGGCCGCAAGCTCCCCCAGGCAGAGGAATACCACCTGTGCCGGTGCGGCAAATCAATGGATGCGCCCTTCTGCGACGGCTCCCATCGCACCAACGGCTTCGTAGGCACCGAAATTGCGGAAAAGACCGGGTTTGCCGACCGGGTGGAGAAGACGGCGGGCCCCTCCCTGGAGTTGTTGGACGACCACTCCCGCTGTGTCCATGCCAGTTTTTGCAATGCCCAAAACGGTTCCACCTGGGAATTGACTGCCGCCTCTGACGTTGGCGACAACCGGGCCGAAGCCATCCGCACCGCCAACGAATGCCCCAGCGGCAGGCTCCTGGCTTTGGATAAGGCCGGCAACTCCCTGGATCCCCAACGCGAGCCCTCCGTGGAGATCGTCCAGGATCCCATCAAGGGGACCAGCGCCGGTATTTTCGTCAAGGGCATGATCCCCTTATTGGCTGCCGACGGCACCCCTTATGAGGACCGCAACCGCTACGTCCTGTGCCGGTGCGGCCAATCGAAAAACAAGCCGTTTTGTGATTCGAGCCATGTGGATGCCCTGTATAACCCTGAATGCGAGCGGAAAACCCGGCTCACCATGACCAATTACCGGACCATCGAGCAGGTTTTCCGGGGGGATAAGACTCACTGGGTGGGTTCTGCCTTCCGGGTCTCCAACTATTTCCCGTCCGGGGGACATTTTGATATCACCAGGTTTTCCCCCTTCGTCCTGTTGGACTACAACGCTCCCGTTGAGTTCAAGCCATCCTCCAGCCAAAGGACCACCGGGCCCCACCCCCACCGGGGCCTGGAAACAGTGTCCATCATCTTTGAAGGCAGCGTCGAACATGTTGACAATGCCGGCAACCATGGCACCGTGGGCCCCGGAGACGTCCAGTGGATGACGGCCGGCTCCGGCATTCTCCACAAGGAATCCCATGCCGCAAGTTATTCCCGCTCCGGCGGGACACTCCACATGATCCAGCTTTGGGTCAATATCCCCAGTGCCCGAAAATGGGATCCGCCAAGCTACCAAAACCTTCGGGAAGCCGATATGGGCCACTTGAACCTGCCGGATGGCAAAGGAACGGTAACTGTCATCGCCGGGATCTACAACGGAGTGGTGGGCCCGGCCCGGACATACCGGCGGCTGAATATCTTCACCATCGATCTCTCCCCGGGGGGTAAAGTCGCCTTGAACGAACCGCGGGTGTTCAACACCGGGTTCCTGGTAGTCGGCGGAACGGTCAAAGTCAATGACGACCGGCTATGCCATGCGGGGGATTTTGTGCTGTTTGCCAATGAATATGGCCACATCCAGATCGAAGCCCTGGATAATTCCGCCAAGGTCGTCGTCTTAAGCGGGGAGCCGATCAACGAGCCGGTGGTGGCCAAAGGCACCTTTGCCATGACCACGGAAGCGGAGATCGATCAGGCCAATGAAGACTATCGGACCGGCGCCTTTGGCAGCCTGGATTTCTAAATACCGGGCACCTATCAGCCAATCCCTGCAATGAATTGTCTGCTGGTCAATCCCTCAGTTCATCCATTGGTTTACTTATCAACGTTATTTATCTTGGTGAATCGACGAGGCCCCCATCCCTGGGGGCCTTTCCTGTTTCCGGATTAAACCCACTGAGATTCGTCTGAGATTCGTCTGGGGTTTGGCTGGAGTTTGTCTGGAGTTTCATGATTTTCCAGTCTCATTATCCAATTTCATTTTTCCGCTATCATACCCCGCCTTTTTCAGGCGACCGTTTTTAAGGCGGCCTCCCCCATTGGCTCAGCCAGCTTCAGCTTAGGGTCTGATTGCAATTTTAAGGTAGGGCTCATGACGGGTTGTTGCCGCCGATTGAAAATTCATAAACCAATAAGTTTATATCAGCCGGCCCTTGCGAAAGCCTGCTGTCATGAACCGCCAGGCGGCTTTCCGATTGGTCAGCCAGGCGATTTGG
>CAZOTM010000362.1:0-2287 GCA_964582675.1 uncultured Clostridiaceae bacterium | reverse complement strand
ATCTTGATACACAGGTCAATGACGTGGGTGCCTATCGACGGGATGAGCTGCAGGGGTATGTGGGCCGGAACAACGATGATGTTGCCTTCGGCGTGATCAATATCCTTGAAGCGTTGAGGTTCTCCTCAAACTACTTTTTCCTGGAATCCGGCTGGAGACTCTTCCAGGCCAACGGACCCAATGCTCTGGCCAACTGGTCCTGGAAATTGGGTCTGGGTCATGATCCCGAAGAAGGGGTGCATTCAACCACCGGGATTGAAATCAATGAGAACCAATACGGCAATGTATTTAATTTTGAATCCAGAAAAGCCATTTTGGGTGATGCAGCCTACTCTGACGTTGTCAGGCGGTTGAAAAGCGGCGTTTCCAGATCCGGCGAGGAGTTCAAACCCTTTGACATTTCCAGGAAAGACACGGATTCAGAAAAGGCTAAAAACCTGAAAGCCAATATGGCCGAGGGATTGAGCAAATATTGGGATTCCATGGAAATCGATGATGCCAGGACACTGCAGGAAAAAATCAACGAGATTGTCGATATCCTGGACTTTGATCTGAATACTCTGATGCTTGAACTGCCAGAGGCGGAACGGAAAGGCATGAAGGATTCAGTTTATTACGCAACGGAGGCAGCCTATGATCTGGTCTATGACCGGGGAGCTGAATTATCCACCCCAGTCAATGTCATGAATGCCGCCATCGGACAGGGCGATGCTGAGCTGACTCTCCTGCAGATCGCCAACGCCATCGCCACCATTGCCAATGGGGGAACGAGATACCGGACCTCATTGGTGGAACGGATCATTGACCCTGATGGCACGACCATTAAAGAGGTTGAACCGGAAATACTGGAGACCCTCAATGCCAGCCCTGAGAATATCGAGATCGTTAAGGAAGGTATGTATCAAGTCAACAACAACTCCGGCGGGTCAGGCTATACTTATTTTTCCGATTTCCCCATCAAGACAGCCGGCAAGACAGGTACCGCCGAATACAAAGGCGGGGATGATTATGTGGGAAGACATCAGTATGGAACCTACATTACCTTTGCCCCCTTTGAGGATCCGGAGATCGCCATTGCTACTATCGTTTATGATTCGGTCCATGGTTCATACATCGCACCCGTTGCCAAAGCCATTTACGAGGAGTATTTCAGCGATGTGCTGAAAACCAATTTCCCGGATTATCAGCGGACGGTCGATTATCAGCTGAAGCCGGTGATGCAGATCGAACCCACCATGCTGCAGCTTAAAAATCCCACCCCGGAAAATACCACCCCCTTACTGCCGGACTATGTGCCGGGAGCGATTTTACCACCATATACGGTGCCCGACGGACCCAGTTCATCCACTCAGGCGGATCAGCCGGCCAATCAGTCGACAACCCAGCCGGCCAATCAGTCGACAACGCAGTCGACAACCCAGCCGGCCAATCAGACGGGAACTCAGACAACAGCCCGCTGAGTCCAGGATTAGATCCCCTGTTCCCAGTGGTGAACAAAATGATTGTTCACAAGGACCTGAAACGTTCATAATGAAACGTTTCAGGTCTTAGTATTGGCGGCAGACAAGGTGCCAGCCGCCAACACAATGATTCCAGATGGACAGGCCATGCTACCGGGAGGCAGGATTTGTATTAAACCCTTAAATTTAATATAATGAGTAGTGTTAGATTTAACGAACCAGGAGTGAACCCCATGAGATACTTTAAGATCAAGAAGCTTGATATTTTGCTTTTGTCTATCATAATATTACTGTCCTTTGTGCCCACGGCGACCTATGCTTATCTGGATCGGAATGAATCCGGCACAAAATATTTATCCATCCAGATCAACGGGGAAGAGGCCCAGCGGATCAAGCTGACGGGCAATACCAAAACCTACACGATCCCCATCCATCAGGACAGCGGCTATGAGAACACCGTGGGAATCGATCATGAGGTCGTGAAAATGCAGGAAGCCAACTGTCCGGATCAGCTTTGTGTACATTTTCAACCCACCACCAGGGATGGAGAAACCATAACCTGCCTCCCTCATCGCGTTGTCCTTCAGATCGTCGGCGGGGAAAGCATTCAGGATGAAGGAGATATCATATCCTATTGATGAAAAATAATAACAATGTCTATAAACTGGTTTTCATTGCATTGCTGGTCGCACAAGCTTTGGTCCTTTCCTGGATCGAACGATTCATACCCCTGCCCATGTTCGCACTTTCGGTTCCCGGTTTTAAACTGGGTCTTGCCAACATCTTCACCATGGTGGCGTTGTACACGATCAATCCAACCAGCACTC
>CAZOTM010000361.1:0-2289 GCA_964582675.1 uncultured Clostridiaceae bacterium | reverse complement strand
TAATGATGATGACGGTCATGTGCTTTTCCCGGGAGGTATCCTGGAGGAGCTTTAAAATGGCCTTGCCCGTGCTGTAGTCCAGGGCTCCCGTGGGCTCGTCGCAGAGGAGAAGCTTGGGATTCTTGGCCAGGGCCCGGGCAATGGCCACCCTTTGCTGCTCGCCGCCGGACAGCTGGGAGGGGAAGTTGCCGATCCGGTCTTTTAAGCCCACCATCTCCAGGGCTGCCTCGGGCCGCAAGGGGTCCCGGGAAATCTCCGTGGCCAACTCCACATTTTCCAACGTGGTCAGATTTTGCACCAGGTTGTAGAACTGGAACACAAAGCCGATGTCGTAGCGCCGGTATTCGGTGAGCTGGCGCCGGCTGTAGCCGGAGATATCTTTGCCGTCCACCATGACCACCCCGGAATCGCAGGAGTCCATTCCCCCCAGGATGTTGAGGACCGTGGTTTTGCCGGCACCGGAAGCCCCGACCAACACGCAGAATTCTCCCTGGCCCACTTCAAAGGTCACGCCGTCCACGGCGGTGATCGTAACTTCGCCCATTTTATAGGTTTTTTTAACGTCTTTCAGACTGATTAAACTCATTGACAACACCCCATTTGCTAATAGTTTACCACTGACTGACCATTAGTCAATGGCAGGCCGGGGGATTGACCAATTCCCCGGCGCTGGCAAATCCCCGGATGACCGGAAGGAGAAACCCGTCCTGAAAAAAAACTTGAAAAAATCCCTGAAAAAAAATCTTCGAAAATACTTAACAAATCAGGGGGAAATGGTTATAATCTAATTTAGACATCGGGATGTAGCGCAGTTGGTAGCGCGCGTCGTTCGGGACGACGAGGTCGCAGGTTCAAATCCTGTCATTCCGACCATATTTAGGTTATTGCTGGGAAGCAGAAAAAACTGTTCCACGCTGAAAAGTTCTGAGCAATCAGGGCTTTTTATTTTGGGGCTTCGCTATTTTGAGTGGGTAATTAAATTTCCTTTGGTTAGCTGATATACTTTAGTCAAAAACCAAAGGTGGTTGTTTGAATGTTCAATCATGAGGATCTTTTTACAGTTGCCCTGCAGCTTTCGGATCCGTATTTTGTTAAATCTAAGAATTTCGACGTGGACGCGGGCGAGCTCCATTTATTCATAGATTTTAAGAAGGGGGCTAAGTTCCAATGTCCGGTTTGCCATGAGGGCGGTAAGGCGGTCCACGACACTCAGGATAAAGTGTGGCGACACCTTAACTTCTTTCAATACAAGGCCTTCATTCATTGCAGAACACCACGAGTAACATGCAGTGAACACGGTGTCAGACTGGTTGAGGTTCCTTGGGCTGCTCCTGGGTCAGGATTCACGCTGCTCTTTGAAGCCCTCACACTGGAACTTGCGAAGACCATGCCGGTATCCAAGGTGGCCCAAATTCTTCAGGAGAATGATACCAGGATATGGAGGATCATTAAGAAGTATGTAGAAGATGCCCGGGAACAGGCGGACTACTCTGGAATCAGGGCTGTAGGCATTGATGAGACTTCTTCAAGAAAAGGTCACAAATACGTGACGCTGTTTGTGGACCTTGATAACAATCGCGTTGTCCATGTAGTTCCTGGCAAAGATTCTTCCACCATCCATTCCTTCAGCGATATGTTGAAGAAAATAAAAGTTCCGCCAAAACAGATTCAGGAAGTATGTACCGATATGTCGATCCCTTTCAGGAAAGGCCTGCAAGAGGCATTTCCCTGGGCTGATGTCACCTTCGACAAGTTCCATGTTATAAAGTCCATGAATGACGCTCTTGATAAAGTTCGAAGGAATGAGCAGCGGGAGGATCCGGTTCTAAAGCATAGCCGATACCTCTGGCTGCACAACCCCGGAAACCTCAAACCAAGTCAACAAGTGGCACTTGCTGATCTTACCAAAATGAACCTGAAGACAGTTCGTGCCTATCGCATCAAGCTCTCCCTCCAGGATGTCTACCGCCTGGCTACTGATCGAGCATCGGGTGAAGGGCTATTAAAGAGATGGTATGACTGGGCTATCCGCAGTCGGATAGATGAGGTCAAGACATTTGCTCAAATGGTTAAAAACAACTGGGACGGTATATTGAATCACTTTACACGAGGGTTGACGTCAGGAATCATGGAGAGCATCAACAGCGTAGTCCAATCTGCCCGTAATAGAGCACGTGGTTATAGGAACGTAGAGAACTTTATCACGATGATTTATTTGCTTGGCGGGAAACTTGAACTACAGCCAGGAACGGTTCAAATCATGTCACCCACTTAAAACAGCGAAGCCCC
>CAZOTM010000360.1:0-2295 GCA_964582675.1 uncultured Clostridiaceae bacterium | reverse complement strand
GGAGAAACCAAACCAATCAGTAGAGCCGGGCAGATATTTCGGCAGCTGCCGCCTTGAGCCGGGCAACGATGAGGTGGTTTTTCTGTTCCGTCATCCGGAACTTGGGAAAGGAAATGCTGATGGCGGCAATGGCTTTTCCCTCGCTGCTTAAGATGGGGACAGCGATGCAGTAAAGGCCCTCTTTGTATTCTTCATCATCCACCCCATAACCTCTCTCCCGGATCTTCCCCAATTCTTCCCGCAGTTTGGCCGGACTGCTGATGGTATTGACGGTATACTTTTTGAACTTGATATTCTCCAGGTTCATGCTGCTGAAGGCGGCGATGGTTTTGCCCAATCCAGTGCAATAAAAGGGGGCGCCCGTGCCAATGCTCAGTTCGATCCGCAGGGGCTCCTTGGATACGAGTTTGTCGATGTAGATCAATTCCTGATCCTCAATGACACCGATGTTGACCGTCTCCTTCAGATCCTGGGCCAGGACCTTTAAATAAGGCCGGGCCGTTTCGATGAGCTTGTCCTTGTATTCCAGGCGCTGGCCCAGGGCGTAGAGCTTGTAGGACACGGAGTACTTCAGGGTCTCCGGATCCTGTTTGACGTACTTTAAGTCCACCAGGGTATTGACGATGCGCTGGATGGTGCTCATGGTGTAGCCGGAGATTTTGCTCAGCTCGGACACCGAAGCAGAGGTATTGTTGGTCAAAACTTCCAAAATATGAAAAATCTTTTTCGCTGATTTTATGATGTTGTCGCGTTCTTCCATGGCTGGTCTCCCTCATTGATTCGTTTTATCCGCCGGATCATTTTTAAAATAAAAACCACGGATCAGGTAAAAACAGCAAGATTGCTATTGATTAAGATCATCAGGTTTGCTATTATTTCCATAACGGAATACGGTTTATTATACCACAATACGGCATGAAAATATTCTGCGAATAAAAAATATTTAGCGCAAGGGGAGAACTTGAAATGAAAAAGACTATTTTGGATCTGCACAAAATGAAGGCGGAGGGGGAAAAAGCGGCGTGGATGACGGCCTATGATTACCCCATGGCATCCTTTGCCGAACAGGCAGGGATCGACATGATCCTGGTGGGGGATTCCCTGGGCATGATCGTCATGGGCTACAACGGAACGATTCCGGTCACCATGGATGACTGTATTTCCCACTGCCAAAGCGTTCGCCGGGGAGCGCCCAACACCTTTATCATCGGCGATATGCCCTTTGGTTCCTACCAGATCTCCGATGAGGAAGCAGTCCGCAACGCCGTTCGGTTCCTCAAGGAAGCCGACGTGGACGCCATTAAGCTGGAAGGCGGCCTGCGGGTCGGATCAAAAATCAGAGCCATCGTGGATGCGGGCATCCTGGTCTGGGGACATATCGGTTTGACACCACAAAGCTCGGGTGTCCTGGGCGGGTTCAAGGCCCAGGGGCGAACCGTGGAAAGTGCTCGGGGAGTCATTGAGGATGCCATTGCCGTCTACCAGTCCGGCGCCCATGCTCTGTTGATCGAAGGGGTCCCGGCGGAGATCACGAAATTCATCCATGAGCTCCTGCCCATCCCCGTTTACTCCATCGGCGCCGGACCGGACTGCGACGGCCAGCTGATCATCTGCGGCGACATACTGGGCATGTTCCAGAATTTCACCCCCAAATTCGTCAAAAAGTACGGCGACATAGCCGGCGTAGCCATCGCCGGCATCAAGAACTATGTCAGCGACGTCAAGGGAGCCCAGTATCCGGAGGATAAGCACTGCTACCATGTATCTGAAGCCATCGAAAATTTTGATGTGCTGTTCAATGAATTCAAGGGCAAGCAATAACCTGTCAAAACCAGGCAGATCCCGGAAGGGATTCGCCCTTAATAAGTAAACACTCATCCAAGCAGTTCAAACGGCCCGCCCGGGCAAAGGCTCAAACCTTTCCGGGGGGGCCGTTTGCCCTAGCCACAATCCTTCGCCGGGAAAAGCAGACTTTACAGGCAGACTATAACCAGGCAGACCGCATTCGGGCTGTCCCGAAGGATGAACCAAGGGAAGATTCAAGGGCTGGTCATGGAGCCCAGCCAAGGGCTGATTCAAGGGCTGATCGAGGAGTCGAGGCAAGAGCTGAGCCAAGAGCTGAGTCAAGGATTGAGCCAAAAGCCCATGCCAAGGCTGCCCAACGCAGCGCGAAAGTCGTTAGAAGCTTGTCGGATGCCAGTTATTGGCTGGACTAAGCAGAAATTAAACCGGAGTTGGCAGGATGACAGGGGGCTTCATTGACATGGCGTAAAACCAGGTGGTAGTATCAAATTG
>CAZOTM010000359.1:0-2311 GCA_964582675.1 uncultured Clostridiaceae bacterium | reverse complement strand
CCGCCCATTCCCTTTAACAGCATCTCTAGTAATTCCATAATGTTCCTCCGATTCTATCGAATTTATCGATTAATTGTTATTGTGCTTGTTTCTAACGCTAACTTCATTTTACGTTTTTATTGAAAGGTTTTCATCAGTTCCATTCAAAATTATCACTTTGTTTAAATTCTCTCCATTTCCAAAGAGATTTTGATCAAGATAAAGCCAAGACCGGCAACTGTTATATTTTCCGGAAGCCCACAGCTCCATTGGACATTTCCCTTCCTGACCTCCGGTTTGTCTGAGGCATCCCAAAGAGTGATACAATGGAGATAGCTTAGACGGAGGTTAAAGGAATTGGACGCTAAATTTTACAGGAATAATCGAAAAAAACTCATGAAAAGCCTTGAACAGGGCTCTGCCGTTATTTTGTTTTCCGGGGCGGCTCCGAAAAAGTCGGCTGACGGAAAATATCCCTATACACCCAACCGGAATTTTCTCTATATGAGCGGCGTGGCCGACCAGAATCTCATTTTGTATATGGCAAGACATGAAGACGGCCTGGCAGAGTATCTGTTCATCCCCGAATATGACGAGCACCAGGCGAAGTGGTTCGGGGCATCGGTGTCCCCGGCAGATGCCGCGGCGCTCTCAGGGATTCGGGATATCAAGTTCACGAAGGAATTTGAGCAGTTTATCCACAAAGAGATCAAAACTGCCGGGACAACAGTCATCGGGTTTGATCTGGAGAAGGACAGTTTTATGGCGGATCAGTCCCCCGGCGGGAAATGGGCCAGGCTGCTCAAAAATGAATATCCGGAGGTAACGGTTAAAAATATCTACCCCCAGATTGCCCAGGCCAGGGTCATTAAAACCCCGGGAGAAGTCGACAACATCCGAAGGGCCATCGCAATAACGAAAAAAGGGATTGCCCGGATGATGAAAAACTCGGCCCCCGGGCAGTTTGAATATGAACTGGAGGCGGAATTCAACTATGAACTGAAAAAAGCCGGGGTGAAGGATTTGGCTTTCCCGACGATCCTGGCCTCCGGAGGGAACGCCACCGTCCTCCACTATGACACCAATGATTCAAAGATCGGCGGGGATGATCTGGTCCTGATGGATCTTGGGGCGGCCTGGGAGTTCTATTCAGCGGATATCACCAGGACATTTCCCATCAGCGGCAGGTTCACGCCGCGGCAGCGAATCCTCTACGACATCGTCTTAAAAGCCCATGGCAGGGTCATTGAGCTGATCGTTCCCGGACGGCCCTTCGCGGAGCTGAACGAAGCCGTGAAGGAAGTCTATGCCCAGGAGCTGACAGCCATCGGGCTCATCGCAGATGCGGCAGAGGTGGTCAAATACTATTTTCATGGGGTTTCCCACTACCTGGGACTGGATACCCATGATGTGGGCTCCAGGGAGACGGTACTGCAGGCGGGCATGGTGATCACCGTTGAACCTGGTCTCTACCTCCCGGAAGAGGGGATCGGGATCCGGATCGAGGATGACGTTTTAGTCACCAAAGACGGCCATGAAGTCTTATCCAGGGATATCATCCGGACACCGGATGATATCGAAGAATTTCTCAGGATGCGGGAATAGACAGCCCCGACAGCCTGGGGCGGTGCATTTATCCGCTTGAAAGAATCCCTGATTTTTGGTATCATACCCTTACGCGATGACGGGGAGAGTACCTCTTGATTTAACCTGGAAGAGAGCCGGTGGTTGGTGCAAACCGGTGGGTGGATATGAGGGAAGATGGCCTCCGAGCCTGGATGACTGAACGAAGCAGTAGGGATCCGCGCATTTGCAGCGTTACGGCAAAAGGGTTTAAGACCCGTTGAGACAATGGTTGTGAGACCGTTGTGAACAGGAGTGGTAACACGTAGATAACGTCTCCATGGCATCGCCATGGGGATTTTTTTGGGAGGAAATATATGGAAAAACAGACCTTTTATATCTCGACGCCGATTTATTATCCGTCAGCCCGGCTTCACATCGGGAATACCTACACCACGGTGGCGGCGGATGCCATGGCCAGGTACAAGCGCTTAATGGGCTATGATGTCATGTTCCTGACGGGGACCGACGAGCACGGCCAGAAGATCCAGCGCATCGCCGAGGGCAACGGAGTGGCGCCAAAAGCCTATGTGGACGGCATCGTTGCCGGAATCAAGGACCTTTGGCAGCTGATGAACATAAGCTATGACCGATTCATCCGGACCACCGATCCCTACCATGAGACGGCGGTTCAGGGAATTTTCCAGCAGCTCTACGATCAGGGGGATATCTACAAATCCGAGTATGAGGGCTGGTACTGCACCCCCGA
>CAZOTM010000358.1:0-2321 GCA_964582675.1 uncultured Clostridiaceae bacterium | reverse complement strand
ACCGTTAATGATTGATCATATTGCGTATTTCCTGCCTGGATGGTTTGCCAGAAAGTATTCCGGTTGGGGGTTGGATCAGGGAACGAAGTCCTCAGATTTTGCAATCAGCCGAAATGACTGGAACTGACGCCACGATCAAAATCAACCAATCAACCCCAAGACGCGGGTCATTTGGATCAAAAAAAACCTCATCCGAAGATGAGTCCATAGTTAATAAAATATTAATTACTTACTGATCTTGATTTTTAAAGTGGGTTCCAAGGAAACACTGCCATATTTAACTTTATCATAATACCATAAGATTGCGCAGCACGCAAAATGTATTTGAAGGGGGAGCCTATGAAACTAGCAGTTATTGCCGACATCCATTTGGACTTGAATAATAACTATCCCGTCATGGATTTGATCTGTCAGAGGGCGGCAGGGGAAGGGGCGCAGGTCCTTATCATCGCCGGCGATCTTTCCAATGACTGTGAGACGACGCTTCGATCCGTTGAGGAACTGAAGGAGAAATTCCCCGGTGAAGTGTATTTTGTCGCCGGCAATCATGACATGTTTAATATCAACGGCAAATATGACTCAACCTATGCGATTTATGACCGCTACATGAAACACGAAAATTCCCTCATGGGGCGGGATGTAGCGTTAAACGACGACTGGGTGCTCCTGGGGGATATGTTCTGGTATGACTACAGCTTTGCCGACCAGGCGAAATACAGCGATGCAGAATTCAGGATCCAGACCCATGAGGGCTATGCCTGGGCGGATTATAAGTATATTGACTGGGAGAATGATGATAAGGCCATTGCGGAGATCCTCCTCCGGCGGATGGAAGAGCGGCTGAAAAAGCACCGGGGGAAAAACCTCATCGTCATCAGCCACATGGTCATGGACCGGGATTTCGTAGGCTACGAACGGTATTCCAACACGGACTATTTCTCGGCGTTCCTGGGCTCGGAAAAAATCGGCGCTATGATGGAGCGCTATGGCGTCAAATATGCCGTCATGGGCCATGTCCATTTACGCCGGGAGAAACAGACTGCAGTTTGCACCTACTTATGCCCCTGCCTAGGCTATGCCTTTGAATGGGAATCACCGGATGCCGCGGCGGAGGCAGCGTCTGCCATGAAGATCATCGAGATTTGAAGATCATCGAGATTTGAAGACCATCGAGCTATGAATACCTCTTAAAGGAGAATGAAATTGGACCATAAATTCACCAACGGATTGATCAATGAAACATCCCCCTATTTACTGCAGCACGCCCATAATCCGGTGGATTGGCATCCCTGGGGGGAGGCGGCTTTTCAAAAAGCCCGGCAGGAGGATAAACCGGTCTTTTTGTCCATCGGCTACTCCACCTGCCACTGGTGCCATGTCATGGAACGGGAGAGCTTTGAGAATGAGGCGGTCGCCCAGGTCATCAATGCCTATTTTATCCCCATTAAGGTGGATCGGGAGGAGCGGCCGGATATCGATCATCTCTACATGACCTTTGCCCATGCCATGAACGCCCAGGGGGGCTGGCCCCTGAATGTTTTCACCGATCCGGAAGGCCGGCCCTTTTACGCCGCCACCTATATCCCGCCCAAGGCTCAATACGGCCGGATCGGGATCAGGGAACTGGCCGAGGGTATCCATGAGGCCTACCAGGAGCACCGGGACGAATTGCTCGAGTTTTCCCAACGGCTCATCGCCGGTTTGAAAACCCGGGAAACCGCTTCCGGAGAAAAGACCATGCCTGATGAAACCGCTGTTGCAAAACTTGGCGCCTATCTCCAGTCGGTGTTTGATGAAACAAACGGCGGTTTTAGCGGGGCGCCCAAATTCCCTTCTCCCCAGAATCTCCTGTTTTTGCTCCACAGCTATGAGCTCAACGAGGATGACAAAGCCCTCGCCATGGCAGAGACTACCTTATTGGAAATGTACCGGGGCGGGATCTATGATCATGTGGGGGGCGGCTTTTCCCGCTATTCCACGGATGACCGCTGGCTGGTGCCCCATTTTGAAAAAATGCTCTATGACAACGGGCTGCTCCTGCAGTGTTATCTGACGGCCTTCGAAATCACCGGGAAGCCGATTTACCAAACCATTGCTTTGGACATCATTGATTATCTCTTGCGGGAGATGAAGAGCCCGCAGGGGCTGTTTTATTCCGCCACGGATGCCGATTCGGAAGGGGTCGAGGGGAAATATTTCCTGTGGCGCCGCCCGGAGGCTTTGGCGATTACCCAGAGCGAGACTTTCCTGGATGTTTACGGCATAAGAGGGCTTGGCAACTTTGAGGGCGCCAATATTTTGAATCTCCAGGGCCAAGGCAC
>CAZOTM010000357.1:558-2325 GCA_964582675.1 uncultured Clostridiaceae bacterium | reverse complement strand
GAGTCGGCCCCAGAAGGGGAGACGCTGCAGAGGTAGCGATCCTGGAGCTCGTTTAATATAAAAACCCACCGGTACATGCTGCCGGTGGGTTTTTAATCCAGATAATTGATAACAATTATCGAATAAATATAGTATAATGGACTTAAGGGAATGACCTGCAATAAGCTGTTACCGTTGAAGTCTAACATGAAACTTCAAGGGACTTGGAGGGGGGATTAAATGAAAGTCAGCATAGAACCCAAAGCCAGTAAATACGTCAAAGCCAGGGGCGGCAAAGTTTATCTTTTCCAAAAGAAATATTGCTGGTCAGGCGCCTGAGGCGCTACCACAAAATCCAGTTATTTACCGGTGGTAAGTACGAGAAAACCTGATACAGTTGTTGAATTTATCCCCCTGGAAATTGACAGTATTGACGTTTTTTACGATCCAAATATCCCGAACCAGGAACTAACCATCACTTTGGAAATCATTAATTTAAAACACGTCCTTGCCTTAAAAGAAAATTGGGGACTGATCAAGCGCTAGAGCCGGACGGACTTGAAAAGCAATGGTTGAAGTGATGCATCGAGGAGTTGAACAATATGAAAGTCAGCATCGAACCTGATGCCAGGAAATTTATCCAGACACGGGGCAATCAGATCTAGCTCACCTATAAGAAGTTTTATTGGACCGCCGCCTGAGGGGCAACTTCAACAGGAAGTTACTTACCGGCGGTAAGTGTCAGTAAACCGGAAGAAACCACAGAACTCCTCCCTCTGGAGGTGGACGGCATTGAAGAGCCAGTGATCCCCAATCCGGAATTGACGGTCATCCTGCAAATCCAGGACTTGAAGCAAATCCTGGCCATCAAGGAAAACGGTGCCCTCAATATGAGATAGTTATTGGTAATTGCTTCCTAAGCGTTGGACCGGCCGCACACAGCCGGTGTGAACCATCTCTGCAAACACGGTAAATCCAAAATATTCGAAAAATATCCGGGAGTGATCCTTTTGAAAATCAATATCGAACCTGACGCCAGACGATTCATCCAAGAGCGGGGCGGCAGACTCTTCATCATCCACAAACGGCTGTTCGTCAGTACCGCCTGAGGCTCTGCTCCGGTTGCGAGTAACTTACCGGCGGTAAGTCTGAGCGAACCCACGTATCACAGCGAGCTGATCCCAATGGCAGTGGATGGCATCCAGGTCGATTATGACCCCCGCCTTACTGCGGAGGAACTGACCGTGGCCCTGGAGCTGGTTCACTTCAAGCCCATCCTGACCATCAAAGAAAACGCCGCATTGCTGCTGAGATGATCCATTGGAATCAAAGCCTTTGAACCACTTAAACTACCGGCATTTACAAACATTCAGGGAGAGACTCAATGGCAGTCCCTCCCTGGCTGATTTTACAGAGCATCCCAATGCTGTGAGTTTTCTTCAAATTTTCGAAAAATGAATAGGCCGTGAAAAAGCAAATCCCTTCATACCTGAAGGGATTTACTTAAATTTACACTTAAATTTTACCCCGGTCAACTTAAGTCAAAATCAGTGACCGGATGGATCCTTATGTTGTGAATGTCCAGTTTAATCATCGACCCCGATGATCACGTTGGAAGCCTTGATGATGGCGTAGGCTTCCTTGCCGGGCTGTAGACCCAGTTCCTTGATGGATGCCATGGTGATCACTGACGAAATGATCTGGCCGTTCACATCAATTTTAACGATGCCATTGACGGCCCCCTCGGTTATTTCCACTATGGTTCCTTTTAGTTGATTTCTTGCACTT
>CAZOTM010000357.1:0-548 GCA_964582675.1 uncultured Clostridiaceae bacterium | reverse complement strand
GGTTTGGTTTGGTTCTGCTTTTCTTTATTTTAGCAGTATCTGGGATTCAAATGATTCAAATGATTTTAATTATCAGTATGTTCACAACATGTCCATAATTTGGAGCAGCAATCCGTTGTGAGTGGCGGAAGAATCCAATGGTATGAAGGCAAAATTGGGACAGACGGCAAAGGTCATTTGGGGTGTTGTACCAAAAGCTGCGGGTGAAGAATATCTGTATCGCAAAATTAATGGGTTAAGTGGTTTTGCCCGGGGTTGATTATTGTTAAGTTTTGTTAATTGCAATATAATGATGAGTGTTGTAAAAAAATAAGTGGTTGTGTTGATCAGCGATGTTAACATGGCAAATAAATAGTTTTTTGGTGCCTGAATTAATTTAACTCAGGTATCCTTATTTTAAATAGAGGAGGTCCGGATATGGAGAAAATGATTGAAGCCATTCACCTTTACCATTATTATCAGGACTATGAAGAAGCCAGTTCGGAAGTAAAAGTTAATGAGGCCATCGATTTTTCCCTGGAGGATATCAACCTGACGATCCCCAAGGG
>CAZOTM010000356.1:0-2327 GCA_964582675.1 uncultured Clostridiaceae bacterium | reverse complement strand
GCAGGGGGTTTATTTGTTTCAATTGTTCCAATTGAAACGCACTAAAGTGCACCAAGAAGATGAAACCAGCACCCTTATTGAAGGGAGCTGGTTTCACTTAATTTGCATGAAATTAGGGTTTAATGGTCCCCAATCTGTCAATCATTCCAAAAGGCAGAGGAGTACAATAATGGCAAGGAACATACTAACGTCAGACCAGGGATTTTTTCCGGCGGGGAACAAAATCAATATTAAATTAATATGGATCCGGCAGGTTCAGCCATCGCCCATTCAATGAAATGGGCAGCCAGGGCTAAACCAGAGTAACATGATAATCAATTGAAGCGTTGAACAGGAGGGGAAGAAAAATGAAGAAAACAGGCAGATTGTTGTATTGGGCACCGCGGCTCCTTGGGATTTTATTCATCGGTTTCCTGACTGTGTTTTCACTGGACGTTTTCGAGCCAGGAATGAGTGGGAGAGAAATTGCCCTGGGACTCTTGATGCACAATATTCCGTCTTTGATCATGATTGTCCTTCTGATCATTGCCTGGAGGAAAGAAATCGTGGGGGCTGTCACTTTCATCGGTGCGGGTCTTTTATATATGGGGCTGGTAATGACTAATGTAGTCAAAGGCCAGCTGCCATGGTACATCGCATTATCATGGAGTCTGACTCTAGCCGGGCCCGCCATTCTCGTGGGGATCCTGTTTTTGATCAACTGGCGGAACCGAAAAGATGGACCAAACCAATGACAGCTTAGCTTGGGATAGAAGTTAAATAAACAGCTTGGACACAGTACTTTAGAATACTCCCTGATTCAATTTCACCAAGGTATGAAACAACTATCACCAGGGACAGATAAGTACAGGGCACCAGACACCGGCACCATACAACGTCACCTTCGCAAGGACTTGTCGGACCAGAGGCCGCCTCTGACGGATCTTAATGTTACGGGATGGTTCCCGGAACATTGGACTGTTGGCGGAATGAACCGCCTCCATAGGATGGGGTGAACTATGGAACCCTATGAAGCCGGTGCCTAAGGTCATTGTCTTCGGGGCGATATTTAAAGAAAAGCCAGGCTCTGATAACCCAGAGTCTGGCTTTTGCCCTCGATTTGCCCAATCTGTCGTCAGCTGAATTTTATACTAAGCACCTGCCTGAAATCATTACTTAACGCCCCAATCATGGTTTATAACCATATTTAAGCATTCCCTTCAGCTTCATCGCTGTAAAGCGTTGCCAATCCGCCGCTGTCATTGGGATGCAGGCTGAGGATTATGTTACAATGGGGTAATTAAAACAAGCTGGAGGGAATTATGGGATTATTGGACAAAGCGAAGCTTAATACCATCGGCCAAGGTCTGCTTGGGAATTTATCGCAACAAGGGGTAACCGACCTGGAAAAGGAATACTCCAAATATATTTTTGAGGGCGAAAAAATCATGAGCGGCTTTAAACTGATCAGGGATGCCTTAATCTTCACAAATCTACGAGTGATTTTTTTTGATAAACAAGGGGCAACGGGTCAAAAGATGTCCGTCAAGTCCATTTACCTGAGCAACATCGTTGATGTGGAAATGGAAACATCCGGATTTGGCTTTGATGACTCCGAATTGACCATTTATTTTTTAACCAACATTCGGACGAAGGCTCATGGAGAGAACTTAGATTCTCATAAATTTGAGTTTCCGAAGAAGTTCGATGTTTCCCAGCTTTACCGAATGCTTGGTGAAATCGTACTTGCGAACCGAGCCAGGATCAATGAATAACCAGAATGGTTAGGTAACAGGCAACGTAACAGGCAATAGACAAACCGGCAACAGCCCATCGTCTGATGGGCTGTTGCCGGTTTGCCACTGGTTACAAGAGAATAAGCTGTCTGGGCCCCGCTTCAATCATAGCGAGGCTTCGCGCTGGCGGCTAATCAATGGAGTGCGGGGTGAGTTCTTGACCTTGGGTTGACCAATCAGGCTGCTCAACGGACATCACCCATATGGATGTGCTGCAAGCCGGCCTGGTGGCCGATGCGCTAAGCCATTTGCAAAGTCGTCAGGGGGGATATGGGGGTTGTGGCGTGTCTGGCATTTGCCAGGCTGGGAAAAATCGGGAGAGGTGCCAGGGTACTGTTTTACCGTCCCTGTCGATGGCTTCCAAGAAGCGATGGGATCACAAATAGGCTGCGGCCGCTTTCAATAAAAGTTCGGTTTTGTCGGTCCTTTCCCAGGGCAAATCGAGGTCGGCCCTCCCAAAATGGCCGTAACAGGCTGTTTGCCGATAAATCGGCCGCCGCAGCTGGAGATCCCGGATGATTGCCGCCGGCCTTAAATCAAACACCTCCCCGA
>CAZOTM010000355.1:0-2328 GCA_964582675.1 uncultured Clostridiaceae bacterium | reverse complement strand
CGGGATGCTCCTGGTTTTGCTTCTTTATGATGGGTAGGCTTCCGTAGTCTGCCCCCGGTTCTTAGTTCCAATGGGTTCCCCAGCTTGGTCCCCTTAGCTCCCTGACGGCCCTATTTGACCTGGCGTACCACATCAATGACGGTTCCGTCCCGATATTCCACCACGGCAACGATCTTCTCCATCGTTGCCAGGGGTTTGGGAATCCCGGTGAATTTTTCCCCCAGGGCCTTCAGTTCGCCCATGGTCATCACGGGAAGACCGGCTTCCCGAAACCTTGCCTTAAGATCGCCGCGCCGGTCGTTGACGGCGATGCCCCGGTCCGTCACCAGGACATCCACAGTTTCCCCCGGGGTGGTGATGGTTGTGACTTTATCCCGGATCAGGGGAAGTCTGGCGGAAACCAGCTTGGAGACAATGACGGTCAGCTTGGCCCCCGCTGCCGTATCGGAATGCCCGCCGGATCCACCCATGATGATCCCGTCGGAGCCGGTGGTGACATTGACATTGAAATCCGTATCCATTTCCGTGGCTCCCAGGATGACGATGTCCAACTGGTGGGCAATACAGCCGGCGTTGTGCGGATTTGCGTAAAGGCTGCCGCTCATGGGCAGATGGCGTTGATTCTCCCGGTAGCTTCTCACAGCCTCCAGGTCAAAGCACTGGACATCGAACAAAGTGGAAAACAAGCCGTCTTCCAGCATTTTGACAAGATACGCCGTGATCCCGCCAGACGCAAAGGCTCCCTTGATCCCCGCCGCCTTCATGAAATCCGCCAATTCTTTGGCTACGGCCAGGGAGATGCCGCCTGCCCCGGTCTGAAATGACAGACCGTCCCGGACGAGGCCCGAGGCTGCCAGCATTGTCATGGTGTCCCTGGCGATCTTGAGCCCGATGGGGTCCTTGGTGATCTGGGTAGTCCCTGACACGATCCCCGCCGGATCGCCGATGGAGTCGACTTTCAGGATGAAGTCCACCAGGCTTTGGTCGATCTCAATGGGACAGTTGGGATATTCGGTCAAGGTATCGGTGACGGCCACCACCAGGTCGGCATATCCGGCATCGGCGGCTGCATAGCCCAGGGCCCCGCAGGCGGCTGGTCCATTGACCCCGTTTAAATTGCCCAGATGATCCGAGGACGGGGCGGCAATGAATGCCACATCGATGTGCAGATCCCCCTCCATGATTGCTCTGGGCCGGCCGCCATGGCTCATCATGACGGCAGGATGCTTCAACTGGCCCTTTGACACTGCCTCCGCCACCGGTCCGGACATGTAGTCCGTGACGATCCCCGTCACCGTCCCATCCGCCATCAGCTCCACCAGCATGGCGTGGGCAGGAAAAATCGAAGACGGAGCGACGGTGATATTTTTCAGACCCAATTGCCGGATCCCTGCCATGACCATGGGGAGGACCCGGTCGCCGTTTCTCAGGTGGTGGTGAAAGGACACTGTCATGCCGTCTTTCAGGTCCAGCTGCCGGAGGAGGGCGGACAGGTCATGGAATAATTTCCCATCCCCAGGGCGTCTCATCCGGCCCTTTCTGGAGTGGAGGTTTTTGGGCCTTGTTTCCGACATCCCCTCCCGGTATTTCCTCACGTTTCCGTAATGTTCTATAAACTCAGGAATCCTTGCCGACATATGCGCCCTCCTTCACCAGTCCCAGCCGATTGGCCGTTTCCACCACGGCGGCTGCCCGACTGATGACCGGAGCATCCACCATCCTGCCATCGAGGGAAAATACCCCCTTGTGTTCCTGCTGCGCCACCGCTACGGCATCCATCACCCGCAGGGCGTATTTGATTTCCCGCGCCGAAGGGGACAATTCTTCATGGATGATGGGCAGATGCCTGGGGTTGATGGAGGCTTTGGCGGAAAACCCCAGGGATTTGGCGTAGCGGGTATCCTCCCTTAACCCCTCCAGGTCTCCGGCATCCGTGAAGGGCGTATCGATGCAGGTGATCTTCATCGCCCGCCCGGCAGACACGACTCGATTTCTGGCATAGTTGATCTCATTGCCGCCTTTGGTCCGGACGACCCCCAGGTCCAAGGTCAGGTCCTCTCCCCCCAGAAGAAGGCCGTCAATCCTCAGATCAAGCCGGAGGATGTCAAACACCTCTTCCACCCCCAGGGCGGTTTCGATCAAGGGCAGGATGGACCCTTGAAAACCGGCAGCATCCAAATGAGCGATGGCCTGCCTCATGGAGCCCAGGGTGGCTTTGGGGATCAACAGGCCATCCACTGGCAGATTCGCCAGCACTTTGATATCCTCCCCAAAGTTCGCCGTATCCACCGGATTCACCCTGACCATGACCTCGATCTTTGAATAATC